>NZ_JARESS010000055.1:0-51604 GCF_046027915.1 Paraburkholderia sp. RL17-347-BIC-D | reverse complement strand
CGTTCCGCTTCGGGACGCGCCGCGAGGCACGCGCTGTCGATGGGCTTTGTCGCCGTGCCACGCCATTACGTACTGGCCATGTTATCCCGCGAACCATTCCGTCATTTGGTGATGACGTACGATCTGCCTCGCTACACCGTGAAGCAACATCGGCATGCGCGTTCCCATCGCGATCCCGGCAATGTCTGGTTGAGACAAACCATTGCCGATCCTATGCCCTCTGCCGTGATGAATCACCCGTATGATCGGCCGCCCGAAACAAATCTCATCTGCGACTTTGAGGCCTTCTTTAAACTCCTCAAGTCGCGCTCACTTTCCGGTGCAAACCGAGGAAGGGACCTTTAAAAAATCCCTTCACGTGTAGCTCCAGCCCGTCGCGAGAGCTGCCTCCCGTATTAATCCGCGGCAGGGAAGTCAAGCGTAGTGTCGTTGATACGGTTGAACAGGTTGGTGAAAGCAATGCTTGCTACCGCCATTGTGACGTCGACAATTTGCGTATCGGTGACACCTGCTTCTTTGACGGCCGCCACCACATCGGCAGGAACCGTGCCGCTGGTGGTGATCAGATGTAACGTAAACCTGGCCAACGCATCATTGCGCGCATCGCCCGAAGGCTGCGCCTGACGCAACGCCAGAATGTCTTCGCGGCCCAGACCTATTCTTTTTCCCATCAGTGTGTGTGCGGCCACACAATAGTCGCAGCCGGTAGTCTGGCTGACGACTAGTTTGACGACTTCGATATCGATAGCGCTCAAGCTGCTTTTTTGAGCGAGGCTTCCAGGTTCAATACGGCTTCTAGCGCAACCGGACTATTGCCGCCAATTCCAATATATGAATTGCGAACCTTTCCGACCGTGCTTTTGACAGCGCTGAATAATTCGGCTGCACGACCTGTGGCTTCGGACAATGTGATTGTGTGGAGACGACTCATGATGATTTCCTTTACGCAATACGTCGGTTGAGAAAAATCAGTGTCAATGGTTTGTTGTATTGAGAGCGGCAATTTACGCACCCGTATCGGCGAGCAATGCCTCCACTCTGGAGAAGCCCGCCAGTTGTTCGTTGGTAAGAACCACCGCACTTGTCATCGCCGGGGCGGGATGCCAGGCCACGAGGGTTTGGCCGTTGGTGTTTTCGCGCACCAGCCAACCCAGCGGCAAACCAAGAATTGGATACGTCTTATTACAGGCCGTCGTAAACCATCTTCGTAAATTGACTGCCGTTGAACACAAAATTCCCCCATTTGGCGTCGAAGGCCGCCGTCGGCTTGGCGGCAATAATTTCGTCCAGTGATTTGCCTTGCGATTTCAAGGCTGCAACGTTGTTGCGTACCGTGACCAACATGTCGCGGAATTCGATCAGTTGGGCGCGTGTACCCACTGCGCCGTGGCCGGGAACGACGATGGTATGGTCTGTCGTAAATGCCACAGCCTTGTTGGCCCATTGGATCGCACCGTCGATGTTGCCGCCGTCTTCATTGTCGATATACGGATAGATTCCGTTCCAGAAGGTGTCTCCCAGCGCTAGTACGTCAGCGTTTTCGAAGTACACCCATAGATCGCCATCGGTATGGCCATGACCGAAGTTTTCCACTTCGATGTTCGTTCCTGCGAAGGTGAAGGTCTTTTCATCATTGACGATCAGCGTCGGGCGCGCGCCTGCCGGCACCGGATCGAAGGTCCAATTCCAGGCATCGACATGCGTCGTCTCGGTCAGATGCCTCACGGTATTCTTGTGTGCAACGATGGTGGCGCCAGCTGCATGCATCCATGCATTGCCATCGGTATGGTCCCAATGCCAATGCGTGTTCACCACGTATTTCAGCGGCGCGGGACTGATCTTGTCGAGCGCGGCTTGCAGTTTTTCTTGCGATTTGCTGATGCCCGCGTCAACCAGAAACTTGCCTTCCTTGCCCGACAGGACGGTAATGTTGCCGCCCGAACCCATTAGCACGGTGATATTTTCGCGCAGGGGTTCCACGACGATATCCCCATCGGCACGGCGTAAATACCGGGCGCCCGCACCGGTATGAAAATAGTCGTCTGGCGCGGCGTCCTTTCTTGATGAAGACTGACTGCCGGTTCCGGCGAAGGCTACCGTAGAGGTCAACGGTAAACCGGCAGCAATGACGATCGCTACACACAACAGTTTGGAAAGTGCGCCTGATCTTTCTGCTAACTTGAAAAACGTATTCATGGTTCTTCGCCTTCGTTGAGCAGACTCAATCGTCTGCATGTGTGTCGAGTATGGGGATAGCCGGTTTCGCGATAACTGTGAACTGCCCGACTTCATTGAAGGCAGAGCCTGCGGCATTGCTGCCGATGCGCCGCCAACCAGCTGCCGATCAATAGGGCCGAAAAAAAGGCACCGGCAACGCAAACTCCTGACCAGCCCGCCTTGTAATAAGCCACGCTAGCCGCACTTGAACCGATTGCGCCGCCAAAGAAATAACAGGTCAGATAAATGGTCGTGATTCGGCTCCGCGCGTCTGGAGCGAGTGCATAGATCACACCCTGGTTGGAGATGTGCAAGCCCTGTACGCCCACGTCCAAAAGCAGAACGCCAACGATCAATGACGTCAGCGAGTGCGCACCAAGGTAAATGAACACGAACGACGCCAGAATCGCGCTGCTGAAAAGTCCGGTCGCACGATGTCCATGCCCGCGATCTGCCATTCGCCCCGCCGAGCCGGCCGCGAGCGCACCAGCGGCGCCGGCCAGACCAAACACTCCGATCTTCGCCTCGGAGTAATGGTAGGGAGCGGCATTGAGAAGAAATGTCAGTGCGGTCCAGAAGATACTGAAGCAGGCATAGCCCAGAGCGCCATACAGTGAGCGCAGGCCGATCGTTGGGTGTTGATCCAGCAGTGTCAGCAGAGACCGCAGCAACTGACGATAGCGCCAGGCTTGATCACTTCTTCGGTCTTGCGGCAATGCTCGCAAAAGGCACAAGGTGAGAAGCAGGATCAAAAATGCGGCGACACCATAAACGATGCGCCAGCCCGCCAATTGCGCGATGGTTCCGGAGACTGTTCGCGCCAGCAGGATGCCGAGAAGCAAACCGCTCATCACGGTGCCGACTACGCGCCCACGCTCGTCGTCTGATGCGAGCGAAGCGGCGAACGGAACTTGCAACTGTGCAGCGCACGAGGTGGCACCGAGTAGCATGCTTGCCGCGGCAAACAGCTTGAAGTCAGGGCTCAGAGCTACTGCGAGCAACGCGAGCACCGTGAGCAGAAGCAAGGATACGATGAGTGTGCGCCGATTCAATACGTCGCCGAGTGGCACGATCAATAGCAAGCCACACGCGTAGCCGAGCTGGGTGAGCGTAACCAGGAAGCCAACCCGGGCCGGACTATAGCCGAAGGTACTCGCAATAGCGGCCAATAGCGGCTGTGCATAGTAGATGTTCGCGACAATGACGCCGGAAGCAAGCGCAAACAGTAGCGTCAGCCGTCTCGTCAGATCAGGTGTTCGGGCAGACATGAATGTCCTTGTCACGAGTGGGGGCCGCGTCAGGTGTGGTCGGAAAACCGTCGATCAGCTTTTGCACCGTCATCGCCTCAAGCCAGGGGTTGACGAGATAATGATGGGCGTTGGCTATAGCGTCCAAGATCGGTTTACTATTCGACCAATAAGCATCTCCTATAGTTGAGGCGTCTTGCTACTGCGGCACATTCGCGACTTCCAACACTGTCGCAACGGATCAAGCAGTTGGGATACGCAATGGGTGCGCAACTCCTGGAGCGGTCAGGACGCACAATCCGGCTCACTGATGCAGGCAGAGGTTATGCACGGTACGCCCGCCGTGCACTGCAGGATCCGGATGCCGGAAGGCGGGCCACTCATGAGGTGCAGGGACTGACTCGCGGTGATCTTCGATTGGCGATGACGCCGTCGCTCACCGCCTCTTTGATTGGCCCGTTGGTGGAGAACTTCAACGCGCGCTATTCGAGGATCAATCTCAGCGTTACGGAAATGAACCGGGATCGCGTCGAGACCCTTCTTGCGCAACCCGACGAGGCCCGTTATCCATTCGTGAGTTCGAAATGGAATCGCTCGTGCTGTTGAGCAGCGATTTTTCGACACGGGAACATATAGACCGCTATTGCCAGGCGCAACGCGTCAAACCTCGAATTGCTATCGAGGCGAATTCGATCAGCGGGATCATCCAGCAACAGTCACCCGCCGCCGACGTCTCCTTTTTCGCGGCGGTTAGCGCTTCGTATCCTCTTGCCTGGAGCCCATGCCCGCAGCAATGCGGCTTTGTGCAACGACGAGTTGGTCATCAGTAGTCGCCACCAGCCATAGACGTGCGTGCTCCGCAATCTGGCGGTTGTGGTCCTTCAACGGGCCCATCGCGGCAGCTGCCTTCCAGACCACCGAGCCAATTCGGCTTCGCCTGCCCGATGGCGCGCCTACAAGCAGGCAGTACGGTCCCAGTGGAAGCGATACAAACGGAAGCGCCGGACTGGCGCGCACGCGCCAGTCGATGAAGGGTGTCTCGCTGATAAGCAGCGGCGTGGGCAAGCCGTAAAGCACACTGAAATCGTACAGCGCCAGTTGTTCCGGCATGCCGGCGTAACTACGCCGGATGTCGTCGACAACCGCCGCGCGGATCTCGTCCTCGAACATGGGTTCCTGCGCGTAGCGGGCAAATGCCTCTCGCGCCGCCAATTGATATGCGCTGAACAGGCCGAGTTCAATGCAGTCCTGCACTGCGCGTTGAACCTCCGCTACAGAACCGGCCTCCTCTGGCTTGCCCAACTGCGCAGCCCGCAAAAACCGCGCAAGTCCCGCCTCCTGGATCGCAGGCCCATCCACAGATACATCGTCTTGAGCGTCCTTACCAAGGGGCACGTAGGTGTATTTCTCGGCTGCGAAATGCGATTTCTTGCCTTCATCAAACTTGATCTCGCCATCGACGCAGTCCAAATAGCGAGTCCCGATTCGACCATGCTCCCAAACCCAATTTTTCAGGAGTGGACGTAGTGGATGCAGTCTGTCGTGATCGGTCATTGAAACCTCCAGGTGCCCCAGTATAGTTCCAAGTTGCGGATTGTTCCGCGGACGACATGGCGATCGTTCAAACCGTTGGATCGGCCCTCTCCAATCAAGCCAGGCAGAGCCCTGCTGGCTCAGCAGCGACCGGCCCGACAGATCAACATCGACCCACGACGGTCCATCAGGTATATGTAAAGCGGCCATTCAATGCTGCCGTTTCTATCTTGAACACCGCTTGGCGCTCAGATTGGGCGTTATCGCGCAAATGCCTGTTTCTTAGAATGGGATTGACTGCATGCGAAACCAACGGTATTTTTTCTGACGGGGCATCACGCCCCCTGCGCCGCCTCACAGTTCATTTCGGTTCCGTGCCGGCTGTGAAGGCTCGTCGGCACGGATACTCGGACCGAAGCCATGCGTATCTACTTCCAGAACGCGTCTATCCCGACGCGGGCCGCCAATCGACTCAAATACCGCCTGTCTCTAAAGGAATCCCAGGCGCGCCAGGTGACCTCCGAAGTCTTCGGCTATAGAGACTGGACCGACCTCCACAACGAGCTGGGCAGCAAAGCAGCTTCCGCGCTCGACGAGGCGTGTGACAGCGCGACGCTAACCGAGAGACGCGTCTATCAGGTGGCGCAATTGCTCGCATCGTCAGTTGATCTTCACGGCGAATCCGCGGACGACTTTGTTCGATGGTGGCAACCATCGGCCGCGCACGCGCACGAAGAAGGTCGCAACGCGCCAGAAACGCCGTTTGCCGGTTCGAAGGAAGATCTGAGTTTTCAAGAGGCGCTTAGCACGTTGGCTCACGCCGGGCAGCATTCCGTCGGCCACTTCGAACAGGCGCTCGTGACCGGCATACACAGAACGGAAAACGAAAGCTCGCTGAGGTTTGTAGAAACCATTGCTGATGAGTTGCTAAGCGGCAACCGAAACCGGGAACCCGAAGTGGCTCGTCACCTCCTTGAGGCTTTGGCCTCGCGAGGACTGCCCCGGTCGATACTTAACCTGGCGACGAGTTTGACGCTTGGCGATGGTGGGCCCAAAGACGAAAAGAGAGCCGCGGACCTGCTTGAGCAGTTGGCCGGATCTGCTTCAACCCCCGATGATCTGAAGCGGATTGCCGAATCACGCCTAGGCACCGCCTAAGCATTTGGCGCTCCGCAGAAACCCAGTGCGTCAATAGCTCTGCATTTGTGGGAGTGAGCGTCGGAGATGGGCGACGTCCCCGCTGCATTCAACGCCAGACCGTATCGCGACGCGCGGTGAAAAAGAGGGATCAACCAGCGGATCCGGCGAAAGCTGCTCGTACCTATCGGCTCGTAGCGGTCAACCAGAAAACCATTTGTGCGATCGCGGGCCGTCGAACGATCGCAAGGGAGCGGGCATTGTCGATTGGGCGCTCCGGGACATGCCGGGACGGCACTCGAATGAAGCGGCAGGCCGCCGATATGGCTGCATTACTCATACGCCTGCATTGCCCGCGCCTGCGTCGTATCCTTGAAGACGTTCGCGACAGAATATGCGGAGACGAGGATGAAGACCGACAACGTATTGGAAGGAGGCTGCGCATGCGGCGCCATCCGCTATCAGGTCACCGTTGTTCCGACCGACGCCGGCTTTTGCCACTGCCGCTTGTGCCAGAAGACCACCGGCGCAGCGGTGACCGCATCCGCGTCGGTGCCGATCGGCGAGTTCAGGTACGTCAGGGGTGAGCCGCGGGTGTATGAGTCGAGCACCTGGGGCGAACGGCGCTTCTGCGGTCATTGCGGTACGCAACTCGAGTATCGCGAGTCGGCGGCGCCGCAAACGGTCGAAATCAACTACGCGACGCTCGACGATCCCACAAGAGTCCGCCCGTCATGGCACGTGTGGTGCGCGAGCATGTTTCCTGGCCTCTCGTTGAGCGACGACTTGCCGAAGTATCAGGACGGCGCGTAGCCCGCTTCGCGGACTCTCGAAAGTCCGTTCGGTCCAGACGGCTCGGGCGGTTCACGACGCCTGCGGCTCAGACATGCTGCATCAATGCGGCCGTCAGAAAGATCAGCGATGCGGCAAGGCTCGACACGCTGCGCACTGCATGAAGTCTGCCCCACTTCTCGAGCAACGCCCTCGTTTCAGCCGATGCGAGATCACGCCCTTGCGCTAATAGCTGCGCGTTGGTGGGCTTAATGATGATCAAGGTGAACGGTACGACACTGCCTATGAGCAGCGCACCGACTAGCCATAATGCGGTTCCCCCGAGCCACCATGCCACGATACCGGCAATGCAACTCAAAACGGCCAACGGTGCTTGCATGATCGTCGCCCGACGGTAGCTCGGCGCCCAGACCGTCGCAGCCGTCCTGGTGTCGCATTGCATCCGGGCTGGATGTTCGACGAGACTGATGTAGATCGCCGCCCCAGAAAAAACGGTACAACCCAGCGTGGCGATGAATTGCGCAACTCCCAGCATGCAAGCCTCCCTATAGGGCGATGGCCGATGAACATCCTGATTGATACATACCTCTATGCCTTTCCAAAGACCCGCAACTGGTGGCCGCCTACGTCCGGTCGCAGCATGCATGGCCTGATAGGTTCGCGGCTCCCCGATCTGGTCGGGTCGAAAAATGCATAATCTATTGATTATCGTTACCATGAAAAACATTAACTATCGTAAATTTCAAACTGATCCTACTCTCTAGTCACCCTTCACGTCGTGCCTCGCTTGCAGCGCTCGAGCCGCCGGCCGCGTGATCGGGGCGAGGTCGAAGGAGAGGGTCATGAACACCGCCGAGAAGTCCCTGCATTACGTGGTCGAAAAGTGGCTTGCACCCGTTCCGCCGGTGCGGATCCGCGTGGTTCAGTTCGGTCGTATGCGTGCTGACGGCAGCCGCTACGTGCATGTCGAGGCGTCGGCTCCGGCCGGCTCGCGTGCAATCTTTTTCTTTCGGCACGATGACGGCCGCTGGTGCGTATTTCCTCCCCGGATCGCGCAACCATCGATGACCGGTTATCGGCTTGCGGCTTGAACTGCATCGCACGCCCGGCAAAGCAACGGACAAAAACGAAACGGCATCGCCATGCAGTCCGCCCAGATGCAATGCAGCGAATCCGAGTTATTCGCGTTGTGAAAAATGTCGACGGTCAGCGACCCGGTCTTAGCGGGAGATCAATTGCGACTTCACCGCGCGTCGCGCCAGGTTTTCTCGGATAATGACGCCCAGTCAGGGATGAGCGTTGATGCGCCCAAGTCCCATAGCTATGGGAGGTCACTATGCATCTCGCCGGCACCATACTTCCGATCTTTGCCATCATTCTAACGGGATGGTTTGCCGGCGCCTCCGGCTACATGCCGCGCGCGCTGGCCGCACCGCTGATGCGCTTTGCCTACTACGTGGCGATGCCCTCCCTGGTCTTCCTGACGATCGCCGATCAGTCGCTTCACTCCCTCCTTGACTGGCGCTTTATTGCTGCGTTCGGCGGCGGTTCCATGATTTGCTTTGTGGCTGTGATGATGTTTGTACGAATCGCGTGGGGCGCAGGCGTCGGAAAGAGCGGAATATTGGCTGCTGCCGTGTCGATGACGAACACCGGATTCGTTGCGCTCCCTATATTGAAGTCGCTTTTTGGCCCACCGGGCGTGCTCGCGGCTGCGATCGCAACCGTCTTCGTCGGCGCCATCATGTTTCCGATACTGGTACTGCTGCTCGAGATCGGGCGATACGATACATCGCGCAATATACGCACGGCGGCGCTGTTGCGGCAGATCGCCACCAATCCCGTCATCCTTGCCACGATTTTCGGACTGCTTTGGTCGATGCTCGGTTCGGAACTGTCCGGACCGGTCACGTCATTTCTCACGGTGCTCGGAGAAGCGTTGACGCCATGCGCGCTGTTCGCAATTGGACTTGATCTAACAATCGCCGAACTGCGCGAGCGGCTAGGTCTCTATGCGTTGCTGACGGCGCTCAAGCTGGCCATCATGCCGCTCGTGGTCTACGCGCTTTGCCTTGCGGCAGACCTCGACCGGACTGCGACCGTCGCCGCCGTCGTGTGCTCTGCCGTGCCCACCGCCAAGAGCGCGTACGTGCTCGCGGTTGAATACGACGTCGAAAAGGCCGTAGTGGGCGCAGTGATCTCGATGACTACGCTGTTTTCAGTCGTCACGCTGCTCGCCTGGCTTTACGTTTTGTAGCGCGGAGTCGCCATGGTCGCAGAACCTTTCTTCGGACCGTGATAACCGAGATGTCGAACTTCTTCCGGGTCAATAACCGCGTGTGCGGTCGACGATGTTCGTCAGCGGCTCGCCGCGCAGGAATCGCGCGAAATTGCCCAGCCAGAGTTCAAGCACCCGCAGATTGTAATCGGGCGCATCGCACGAAATGTGCGGCGTGACGACGAGTCCCGGCACGTCCCACGCCGCATGTTCCGTCGGCAAGGGTTCAGGGTCGAACACGTCGAGCAGCGCGCCGCCGCACTCGCCCGAACGCAGCCGCTCGAACAGTGCCGCATAGTCGATCAGCGCTGCGCGCGAGAGGTTGACGATGCCCGCACCGGGCCGCATGCGGGCGACGCGCTCGGCGGAAAGAAGACCGCGCGTCGCGGGCGTAAGCGGCGCGGTGACAACGACGAAGTCGGCTTGAGGCAGCCAGTCGTCGAGTGTGGAGATCGTCGCGAGCACATCGACCGCTTCCGCCGTCGGCGCGGCGCCGCTCCGGTTCAATGCAATCGTTCGCAGGCCGAGCAAACGTGCCGCGCGGCTCGCCGCCATGCCCAGATCGCCGAAGCCGATTATCAGCGCCGTCTTGCCGCGAATCGATGTGGTCAGCCGCACGTCCCAGCGATGCGCCCGCTGCGCCTGAAACACGGCCGGCAGTTGCGCATTCAGCATCAATAATGCCATCTGCGTGTACTCGAAGGCTTTCTCACTATGAACGCCGCTACTGTTCGTCAGGATCAAGTCGGGACGCAAGCGATCGAGCGGCATCAGATGATCGACGCCAGCACCCGTCGTGTGAATCCAGCGTAGACCTGGCGCGTCGTTCACCACGTCATGCGGAAATCTCGACGCCAGCAGGAAGTCGACGTCGTCGAGCGGACGCGCGAACCGTTCGCCGTCCCAGCCGAACGTCACATCGATGCGTTGTGCGAGATCGGGATGCCGCGCGCAGGCGGCCTGCCACACGGTTTCATGAAGATGAAAAGGTGGCGGCTGACGCCGCTGACTTTCGAGGTGCAACCTGTAACGGCGGGTGGGCTCGGTCATCCGGGCAGCATCCTTAGAGAGGAAGTGCAACGAGCGTGTCGTAGCGGCACGAATCCGTGACGACCGTGCGCTCATGCAGCAACGCGCGGCCGCCCGCGAGAACGACCTGATCGACGTAACGCCCCGCGCTAAACACGACCATCCCCCCTTCATAGCCGGTTCGCACGACCATGTAGCTGGTTTCGCAACCGATCAGCCCGTCTTCGACGCTGACGACTTCGGTCGGCCCAAGCACGTGACGGTAGACATGCGGCTCGAACACATTGACCGACTGGATGGAACTGACGCGATCCAGCAGCATGCCGCGCGTGTTGCAGAACCAGATACCGAAATCGCGGCCCGCTTCGAAATCGGTGCGCGTGAGAATGCGGTAAGTGCAATCTTCAGTGAAAAACTCCGGCCAGCGGCCGAGATCGCCATTGTCGATCGAACTGCAATAGTGGGTCATCAGGCGTGCGATACACGCGCCTGTCTGGGTGCTGACCTCCAGGTCAGGATAGCGCGCAACACTAGACATCCATCAGCTCTCTATAGAATTTCCAGAAGCCGCGCACCGAGGTTTCGGTTGCGCGGGTCGCCATCGGGCCGGTGCCCTTGCCGCCCATCTCGATCACCGCAGCGTCGTCAAGATCGCCGCGAATGCCCTTTTCGACGAACGCGCCGATCGTGCCGTCTTCCATCGACACATAACCCGCGGGGCCGACCAGATTGCTTTGCTTGCGCCGGATGAGCGTTTGCTCCGGCGTGTCTTCCTCGAAACCGAGCACCGTCCAGATCAGTTCGCATCGATCCACGCCGAGCGGCACCACCTGCCGCACGCCTATCGAATTCATGATCTGATGCAGCACGAAGCCGGGGAAAATGCTCTGGATCGCGTTCGTGATCTGGTCGGGATACTCCATCCACTGATCGATCAGCGAAGGATCCTTCAGACCAAAATCGTCGCGCATGGCACGAATCACACCGGAGTCGTATGCCTGATCGCCGATGTCGGTATAGCGCTTCGTAAAGGTGATGTGATGCCGGCTGTCTTCATCCTGCAAAGTGCCACCTTCCGCCGACAGCCGGTTGATCTTGAAGGTCGAGAAAAAAGCGTGCAGCAGGCTCGGGTGATAGTTGTCGCGGCTATTCTCGACGTAGAGCTTCCAGTTGTTGTGCATCACCTGGCTATAGCGGCCAAGTATTTTTACGCGTCCATATAGCGTGCGCTCCATGTGCCGCACCATCGTTGGCCCGAGATAGTCCTTCAGTGCAGGGGCCTCGTCGGAGAATGAGCCGAACACAAGGCCGCGGATCGTCTCCACGCGCAGCTTCGTCAAACGGAACTCCGACTTGTCGAAATCCTCGGGCATACCGCCTTTGCCCTGCACGCCCTTCTCGAATGCGACGCTCGTCAGTTCACCGTCGAAGTTATAGACCCAGTTGTGATAGGGGCAAACGAAGTTCGGACGCTTGCGGTGACCCTGCGCTTCATAGCAAAGCACTGAGCCCTTGTGCACGCACTTGTTCACAAGCGCACCAATGGTGCCGTCCTGCTGGTGCACAACAATTACCGAGGTATGACCGACCTTGGTCGTAATGTAGTCACCCGGCTTGGGAATCTCGATGTCGAGGCAGAGGAAACTCCATGTGGGCCCACGGAACACGGCATCCTGCTCGCGCTCGTAGGTCGCCGCATCGGAGAACACACGCAGCGGCACGCGCGTAATGCCCTCTTCCGGCCAGCGGATCCGACTAGCGGGAAATCCAATGGTCGCGACCGTGCCGTCGCACTTTTCCGTCATATTGCTGCTCCGTTGATGAAGGCCCGTACTTCAGTGTGGCCACGGGCCCATTCCCGATATCCGCTCATTTGACTGCTTCCGAGTCGAGATAAGGCTTCTGATAGAAGAGATCCGCGGGAAGCTCGCCCTTCAGCGTGCCGGCGGCCTTGAAAACTTCGAATGTGCGTTTCAGTGTGTCGATGTCACCCGATTTGAACGAGACCGTATTCATGGTCGTCCAGTGGTCGCCGTAAAAACGCGCTCCCTGGTCGCTCATGTTGCCGGCCTTCTTCAGAATCGCCACGACCGCGTCGGGATTGGCCGCGCCGAAGGCCAGCGCCTCGCGCATCGCCGCGAGCACCTTCACCGCATCCGCCGAGTTGTCCTTAAGCCACTCGCTGCGCATCACGGCGACACCGATATACGGCGGTGTGCTCGCCTTCGTCATCTGTTTCCATTGATCGGACAATGTCGTGATCACGCGGACTTTCTGCGCACTGTCCGGCACTTGCGCCACCGTGGTGGGACGCATGACGGCGGCATCCACGTTCTTCTGAACGAGGAACTGCGCAAGACGCGGCTCGTCGCCCGCCACCAGGCGATAGTCGGCAAGCTTGAGTCCGTAATTGCCGTCGAGCACGGCGGTGCCGACGCCAGTGGTCGCACTGCCGATTGGCGACATGCCGATTTTCTTGCCGCGCAGTTCACTCGCGGAATGGATGGGCGAATCGGCGAGCACGACGATTTGCGCATCGACGATCTGCGTGGCGGCCACCATCCGGACCGGCACACCCTGCTGGCTCAGGCTGAATGCCCCCGCGAGGCTGGTGCCGAATGCCAGATCGATCGCGTTCGAAGCCAACGCGGTGGTCGGTCCATTCACGTCCGGAAAGTGGACAAACTGCACCTGCAGGCCCTGCTTCTCAAAGAACTTCTGCGCTTCGAGCACGGCACCGAAACCGAGGCTGGTGCCACTGGTCCAGTAGCCCACTCGCAACGGCGCCGCATACACACTGGTGAGGCACGCGCCGACTAATGCGAGTGCGCATACTGCCTTTAGAACGGAACGAAACGATTTCATTGTGCTCTGCCTGAAATAGCGACGCCGTCGGTCTCCCTGGCATCGTCTTTAAAGGATTACTAAATGTCCTTATCAAAACATGAAGCACGGTGCAACCATCCATCGAGAGGTTCCGCCTGAAAGCAAAGGCGGAACCTCCGTATCACTTGCCGATCGCTACCAGCGGCGCGTGCTCGAAGTCCTGTTTCATGCTGCGGAGCACACGCTCCATCGTCATGTCGCGAAACTTCTCGATGTGCCGGCGCGCAATGCGCGCGCCTGCCTTGCCGTCGCCTGCCGCCAGCACCTCGACCAGTTGGCGGTGATCGTCGGAAATTTCCGGGCTGTCGTCTTCGTCGCTGAAACCGAGCGCCACCAGTCGCGTCATTTCGTCGAACAGCACCGAGATGCTGCGCACCAGACGGTCGTTGCCCGACGCCATCGCAATCACCAGATGAAATTCACGGTTCGCATCGAGGAAAAAGCCGATCCGGTTGCCGTGATTCTTCGACGCCGTATTGCCGCGCGCTGTGCGGTCGATCCGCATCAACGCCTTCGCGTCCACCTTGCCGGCCGCGAGCCGCGCGGCTTCGGGTTCGAGAATGAGTCGCAGCGCAAACACCTCCTCGACATCCTTCAGCGTGACCGGCACGACGACGTAGCCGTGTCGCGGAACCGAACGTACCAGCCCTTCGTGTGTGAGACGCGCAAGCGCCAGCCGGCATGTCGACTTGCCGACGCCGTATTGATCCATCAGCGCAGCCTCGGTCAGCATGCTGCCCGGTTTCAGCGAACAGGACAGTATCGCCTGCCTCATCGCCAGATAAGTCGACTCGCCCAACAACTTGCCCTCGGCCGCCGCCTTGCCCCCAGAAATCACTTTTCCTTCCATGTGGCCCCCCGTGCGCTCTATCCTGGAATGGCTGTGTATTATGCTTACGTCTTTCTGTAGGCACCTCACCAACCTCAACTCATTCTAGGAGATGCATATAGGGAAGTAAACTGGACACAAAAAAGCACATCGCGTATCAGCCGGCAGTGCCGCTCCATCGGCGTACGGTTCGTGATTCGATATCGAACAGGTCAAGCACGCGCCCGAGCGTATGATCGACCATCTGATCGAGCGTTTCCGGCAGCGCATAGAACGCCGGCACTGGCGGATAGACGATCGCACCGGCGTCCGTGACGGCGGCGAGGCTGCGGATATGACCGGCATGCAACGGCGTTTCGCGCACCATCAGCACGAGACGGCGACGTTCCTTCAGCATCACGTCTGCCGCTCGCGACAGCAGCGAACTGGTGCAGCCGGTGGCCACTTCCGACAGCGTCTTGATCGAGCACGGCGCAACGATCATGCCGTCGACGCGAAACGAGCCGCTCGAAATGGCCGCACCGATATCGGCGTTCGGATAGTTGACGTCGGCGAGCGCCTGCAGATCGGCGAGCCGCATTTGCGTTTCCTGTGCGAGTGTCACCTGCGCCGAACGGCTGACCACCAGATGCGACTCGACCTCCAACTCGCGTAACAGACGCAGCAGACGCACGCCGTAGATCGCACCCGACGCGCCGCTGATACCGACCACGAGGCGTCGCCGTGCGGCGGATTGGGCTTTCATGCGATACCTCCGTTATCCACCGGATGCGGCCATTGCCCGCGCAAACACGTCATCATGGCTTTTGACCCGCTATGATCTTCTTTGCCGTTTCGTACGGCCCGGTGACGAATACATCGGGCGGAAGCGTCCCTTTGATCGCGCCGCTCGCCGCGAAGATCTGCTGCTCGCGCTTGAGCGTATCGATATCGACTGGTTCGAAGGAAATGCTGTTCAGCTCGGCCCAATGCGCGGCATAGATCTGCGCGTCGCTTGCAGGCAGATTCGCTACTTTCTGCAGGATCGTCGCGACCTGGTCCGGATGCGCGTTGCCCCAGGCGATTGCATTGTGAATCGCAACGATCAGCTTCGCGGCGGATTGCGGATCGCGCTGGATCAATTCCGTGCGTGCCGCAGCCACACCCAGATAAGGCATCGCATCGGACTTCGTCAGCTTGTGCCATTCTTCCACCAGCGTGCCCAGACGCCGCGTCTTCACTTCAGTCAATTGCGCGACCGTGACGGAGCGCAGCGCCGCGGCGTCGACCTGATGCTGTACGAGAAACTGCGCGAGACGTGCCTCGTTGCCCGGCACCAGCGAATAATCGCCGGCGTTGAAGCCATAGTTCGCTTTCAGCACCGCGGCCGTCATCAGCGCGACCGAACTTCCCGACGGTGACATACCGATCTTCTTGCCGCGCAACTGCGCAATCGATTGGATCTGCGAGTCGGCAGGTGTGACAAATGTGACATCGGCCGGCGCTGTTGCACCGAAGATCTTGACCGGCACGCCGGTCGCCGCGATGCTGAACGCGCTCGCGCCTGCCACGCTGAAGCTCACGTCGATCACGTTGGCGGCGAGTCCGCTCGCCGGCGCGTTGACCTCGGCGAAGTGCACGAAACGCGCGTCGTCGATGCCGGCTTTCTTCAGGAAGTCGCCTGTTTCCAGCACGGCGCCGAGGCCGAGGCTCACGCCACTCGTCCAGTAGCCGATGCGCAGCGGCGCGGCTTGCGCGGAAAGCGCAAGCACGGAAATCACGGCGGCGAACAGCACACGCCTCGCAAGCAGGTAAGGTTGCATCACGTCAGCTCATCAACGGGGTGAATGGAGCGCTGCCGGCCCGCGCAGCGCACAGAACGACATCGCGGCAATCAGCGCCGCGTCGGCGGCACGGCGTCGAAGCGCGAACCGCGCACGCACAACTTGCCTTCCGCGGTTTTCCACAACTGCTTGCGTTCATGCAGTTCGCCGAGCGCGCGAGCCAGCGTGCGGAAGTCGTATTTCGACAGCCGCTCGGCGAGTTCGGTGTAGTAAAGCGGCGTGTCGCCAATGAGCGCGATCGCTTCGGCTGCGGCAGCCTCCACCTGTTCCGGCTCCGACACATGCACCGTATCGGCCTTGCCGCCGACGTAGTCCGCGATCTTCGCCGTGTCTGCGTACGCATACGAAATGCGCTCATAGCGCTCGTGCGGAATGCCTTCCGAGATCGTTGCGTCCACACCGACCTTGGCGCCCGTCGGCACCATGCCAGGCGGCATCACCGGCAGGCTCGGGTCGAGCGGCTTCGCGCGTGCGCCGGGGATCACGATCAGATCGCGGTCACCCTGCACGCGCGTCGCGATCGCCCATTCGACCTGTTCGCCGTTGAACACGTCGATGTCGTCATCAACGACCACCACGTGCTTCAGATCCATCACCGACAGCGCCGCCAGCAGCGCGTTCTTGCCTTCGCCGGCCTGCTTCCTGATCGAAATAACCGCGTGCCAGAATGCGCGGCCACCCAACGTTACGTTGATGTCCTTTACCTGCACGCCTGCCGTGCGCAGCGCGCTGCGAATCGCCTGATAGCGCGTCGGTGCCGCGAGCCACGTGTTTTCCCACGGCATGTGCAGCGAGTAATACATCGCATCGCGCCGATGCATGATCGCCTTGATGCGCACATCCGGATTCCAGTGCAGCCCGCCCATCAATGCGGTGAATTCGCCGAAACGGCCTTCCGGTTGCGTCCAGCCCGTCGGCAGGATTTCCGCTTCGATCACGATTTCCGAGTCGGCGATGTACGGCAGATCGACGGTCTCGCAAGGCGCCAGTTCGACCGGCACGCCACGAATGCCGCCCGCGATCGCCATCTCATCGACACCGATCGGCGCGCGATAGCCGGCGCCCATGATTTCCATCGGATGGTTACCGATCGAAATGGAAATCGGGCACGGACGTCCTTGTTCATACGCACGCTGCGCGAACATGCGCATATTGTTCGGCGTCACGATGTCGATGCCACTCAGCGCTTTTTCCTTCACCATGAAGCGATAGATGCCGCTGTTCAGGCCGTACTCCGGATCGCGCGAAATCACGATACCCGCGGTAATCATCGGGCCACCGTCGAAAATCGAAGACATCGGAATGGGCAGGCGGAACAGATCGACATCGTCGCCTTTGTAAATCACTTCTTTCGTGGCCGACGTGGCGACGTATTTAGGCGGAATCGGGTTCTGGATGCCATGCGCCAGCATCTTCTCGATTTCCGAGTAGCTGTCGCAGCCCATTGCCATCATCGCGCGCTCCTGCGTGCGGATGATGCCCGACAGCAGCGGCATGTCGTAGCCGATCACGTTATGAAACAGCAGCGCCTTGTCGCTCTGGTCGACGAGCGTGCCCACGTGGCGGATGTCGACGGGCTGCCGTATATCGATCAGTTGCTGTGCCGCGCGCAGCCGTTCCAGGAACTCGCGAAAGTTCTCGTTCATACAGAACTCCATAATGTTGAATGTCGTGTCGGTTTCACTTATGCGGTCTCGCTATCCTGCAAGGACGCAAGCGCTATCGCTTTCAATGCGGCGCGATCGATCTTGTTCGTCGACGCAAGCGGCAATGCATCGACGAACCACACGCGCCGCGGGTGCTGGTATGCGGGCGCATGAGTCAGCGCGTGCTGTTTGGCTTGCTCTTCCGTTAGCGACGCGCCCGCGCGCCGCACGACGAACGCCACCGGCTTGGTTCCCTTGATGTCGTCGGCAACCGGTACCACGCAAGCCTGGACAATATCCGGGTGTGTCTCCAGCATCTGCTCGACTTCACCAGGAAAGATGTTTTCGCCACCCGACACGAACATGTCGTCCGCACGGCCGACGAATGCATAGAAGCCCTGTTCGTCGCGGTGAAATACGTCGCCCGTTACATAGAAGCCATCTGCTGTCACCGGTAGCGGCAGGTCCGGCCGGTTGTGGTAGCCGAGCATGACGGCCGGGCTTTTTACAGCCAGCACGCCGGTCGCCACCCCTGTCGGCGGTGCGTCGAGCAACTTCACGCTCACTTCGGGATGCGGATATCCGACCGACAGCAAAGGCGGTTCGATCCCTTGCGGATGGGGCCCGAACACGATCGGCCCGCCCTCGGTCGTGCCGTAGACGTTAGTGAGCTTCGCATTCGGCAGTACCTCGCCGATTTGCGCAAGCAGACTCTCGCTAACGGGCGCCGAACCCATCCGGATGAAGCGCACCGACGAAAGATCCGTGCGCGCAAGCAACTCCTTTTCGCGCAGCATCATCGCGATCATTGGCGGGACGGAGGTGAGCCACGTGACCCGATAGCGCTCGATTGCCGTGATGTACATGCGCGCGGTGAATTGCGGAAGCAGCACGACAGTACCGTTCCCGTACAGCGACATCAGCACGAGCGTCAGCGCGTTCATGTGATACATCGGCGCGGCCACCAGAAAGCGATGCGCCGCCGGTGGCTGCGCGCGCGCACGCGTACGCGCCACCCATAGATGGCTGCCGTGCGAGAGCATCACGCCCTTGGGCTTGCCAGTCGAGCCGGACGTATAGAGAAACATTGCCGGCATGTTGGGCGTCGGCACGAAAGTCTCGAACGGGCCCGGTTCGACGAATGAAGCGAAACTTTCCTCTCCGGTCGAATCGAATACGACTGTCGGCAGATCGTCCGGGCAATCGGCAAGTCGCGCGGTGTCGCAAAATACCAGACGTGCACCGCTATCGCGGATCACAAAAGTGGAGAGCGCGGGCGGAAACCTGTAGTTGACCGGCACCGCGACCATTCCCGCGCGCATGATACCGAGCAGCGCCGCGACATACTCTGCGCGATTCGCCGCAAGAATGGCGACGCGTTCGCCGACTTTCAGGCCGCGCTGCACCAGTGCACGCGCGACGCCGTCAGCCAGCGCGTCGAGTTCCCCGTAGGTCATGCGCGTATCGTGCCACGCGCAACCTGTTTCATCCGGTTCCCCAAGCGCGATCACTGCAAGCTTGCACGGATCGCCGTCGGCTTCGATCAGATCGCCGAGATTCTCAGGCGTGGGCATGTTCAACTGCTCCGATAAATTCAATGACAGTATTGAGTTCGCCTAACAGCAGGGCTACGGACGATGCGTCACTCTGCGCATGGGCCGACGGCATCAGTCGCACGACGCTCTCGTCGGCATGGGACGCGAGCGCGTCCAGACGTGCACGCATCGCGGCAAGGTCGCTTACCTCGACGACGACCGCGCCAAAATAGCTGTCGCGCCCAGCTGCGTTACATACGAGGTCGCCATAGCGCGCGCGGTAGGCCGCGCCATCGACAAAGTCCAGATCGAAATCACCCAACGCAATGCGCGAGTGCCGGGCGGACGGCGATTTGAGATCCGACTCCCCAGCGATCAGCGCATAACGGCGCGCTTCGTGCTGCGGGTCGTCACTCACGATCACACATTCCCTCAAGCGCTGCGCGCCGTTCGGATGCTTCGTCCATTCGGCACGGAAGACCCATTCCGGCGTCAGGTGCTCGCAGAAATAGACGCGCCCGGCGGACAGTTCTTCGGCCGCGAGCCGGGTCGTCCTGAAACGGGCGATCTGCTCGACGCCTTCAATATCGACGGGTCGCGTGAACGACTGCGGTTCAGTGGCGCGCACGCCGGCGTCGATCAAACGCGCATAGGTTTCCTGCGCGTCGTCCGTCTTGAACACGAGACCGTCTATACCTAGACGGCTTTCGAGAATCTCGCGTCGCAACGTGGTGGCGCCGGGCGGCAGGCCAACCAGTTCGAGATAATGTCCATCGAACATCATCAGGTGATTGACCGAGCCAAGCGAGTGATAGCCGCGCGGCGTCAGCGCGAAGCCGAGCGCTTCGAAACACGACGCCGCGGCGTCGGTTTCGAACATCGCGTTCACGACGACATGGTCGAGCGTCGATGTCGCCGTGTTCATCATGCCTTCGGCGCGGGTGCCGGCGCGGTCGAATAGACGCCCCGGCCGCTTGCGAGCAGCGCGCCGGACTGGTCATAGATGTGCGCCTCCGCAACCGAAATCGCGCTGCCGAACTTCACGACCTTGCCGCGCGCGATGAGGTCGCCCGGCATCGCCGCGCGGTGATAGTCGACGCGCAGATCGATCGTCGGTACGCCGCGGCCCGTTTTCGACACCAGCGCCCAGTCGGCCGTGAGGTCGACCAGCGCGGCAAGAATGCCGCCGTGCGTATAGCGGCGTTCGGGGTTCACGACCCACTCTTCGCGCCACGTCGCGGCGATTTCGATCGAGTCGTCGCCGACTTCGAGCACACGCAGACCGAGCCACTGATGATAAGGACCGCGCGTGAGCATTGCCTGAACCTGCTCCGCGGTAAGTTGCTGGTTATCAGCCATTCGAGTCTCCGTATTTTTATGGGGTAACGACAATCTTGCCGAGCACTTCCCGATCGCGAATCATGCGCAGGCCTTCGGCGGCCTGTTCGAGCGGCAACACCTTGTCGATCTGCACTGCAATCTTCCTGGTACGGATCAATTCCATCAGTGCAGAGAGGTTGTCGTCATAGAAACTGTTCGATCCGATCACGCGAATCTCGAAGCTCCAGATGTAGCGAAGGTCTTCCTTGGGATCGTGGCCCGCGGTCGCGCCGCAGACAAGCAGACTACCGCCGCGTTTGATGCATTTGAGCGACGGCACCCACGTATCGCCACCGGTGAAATTGATCACGACGTCCGCGCCGCCTTCATAGCTCCGGCGTTGCGGCTTGCCGTACTTCTCGATGACCCACTTCGAGAAATCGGTGTCGCGATAGTTGATGACGTGGTCGGCGCCCATGGCCTTGAGCCGTTCAGCCTTGTCCGCGCTGCCGGCGGCCGCGATCACTTCCGCGCCGAGCATTTTGGCAAGCGTCACGCAGCCGGTTCCGACACCGCCGCTCGCACCCAGAATGACCACACGATCCCCCGGCTTGATAGTGTTGTGCGTGACGAGCATCCGGTGCGCTGTACCGTAGGCGACCGGCAAAGACGCCGCTTCTTCGAAGGTCACGCCTTCTGGCATTGCGATCAACTGGTCCGCGCTGACGAGGCAGTACTGCGCCATGCCGCCGTCGAGCATTTCGCCCATCAGACCTTTCTTCTTGTTGAGCGGGTTGACAAGCACGCGCGCACCGACCGACCAGTTTTCGACGTTGTCGCCAACCTCCGTGATCTCTCCCGCCATATCCAGACCGATGACCACAGGCAGCGGCACCTTGATGCCCGGCATGCCCTTCACCGTAAAGACGTCGTGATAGTTGAAAGACGACGCGCGCACGCGGATGACCACGTGACCCGGCACCGCCTTCGGCATCGGTAGCTCACCGACATGGAGTTTGTCCACGTCACCGTGTTCAGAGAGAATCAAAGCCTTCATCGTACCGTTCATATGTACTCCTATTTATAGAATGCAGACGCTCTACTTCTTCGTAAATTTCGATTACTTCAGCCCGCGGCGCGGCAGCAGTGCGTCGCGAGCCATTCTTTATGCTCGTTTCTTCCAGCGGAACAGGTGGTTTTCAAGCGGCTTGAGAATGCCGTACTCGAGCACCACCATCAGCACGACCATGGTGAGCGTCCATGCGAACACCTGATCGGTCTGAACAAGGTCCGCCGCCTGACGCAGCCGGTAGCCGACGCCGTTCGACGAACCGATCGTCTCTGCCACCAGCGACACCCGCCAGCCGAAGCCGAACGCAAGGCGCGCACCGGAGAAGAAATACGGCAGCACGGTGGGCAGATAGATCTTGGTCATCACCTTGCTGCGCGACATCTGAAAGCTGCGGGCAAGCTCTACGTATTCGGCGTTGACGCTTTGCGCGCCCTGCCACACGTTCGTGAGAATCAGCGGCATCGCTTCCATGAACACGACGAAGATGGTCGTGCCGTTCGAGATACCGAACCAGATCAACGCGAAGATGGCCCAGATCGCAGCGGATACCGTGTTGACCACCGACAGCACCGGCTCGCAGAAACTACCGAGGCGACGGTTCGCGCCGAGCAGGATGCCGAGCGGCGTGCCGACCAGCGCGGCCAGAAGGAAGCCCGCAACGACGCGGTACAGCGTAATGCCGAGGTCCTCGGCAAAGGTGCCGGTGGCGATCAGGTCAAGCAGCGCGTTCCACGTTTTTTCCGGGCCGGGCAGGATGAAGGCCGGCACGCGTTGCGCCGCCAGCCACCACAGGATCAGGAATATGGCGAGCAGCGAAAGACGTTGACCGGCGACTTTCGCAAAGCGGGTCAGGCGGCCAAACCGTGCGGGGAAAACAGAACTGGCGGTCGAAACAGAAGACATCGCAACGTCCTTAAATGAGGGCGCGCACGCGGCGCACCGTTTCCGCAACTTCGGCGGCGAGCGGATCGCGCGGCCGCGGCAGGTCGATCATCAGCGCATCGCGCACACGTCCCGGCCGCGGACGCAGGACAACCACCTTGTCCGCGAGGACGATGGCTTCTTCCACGTCGTGTGTGACGAATACGACGGTCATCTTCAACTGCTCACGGATTCGCAGCAGTTCCGCGTGCATCTGCGAGCGCATCTGCGGATCGAGCTTGGAAAACGGCTCGTCCATCAACAGGATGTATGGCTTCACGACGAGGCTGCGCGCGAGTGCCACCCGGCTACGCATGCCGCCCGAGAGTTCGTGCGGATAAGCGTGTTCGAATCCCTCAAGGCCGGTCATCTTCAGCGCGGCCAGCGCGCGTTCGCGCCGCCGTTCGGCGTTGAGCGAGCCCGCTTCGAGACCGAACTCCGTATTCGCCACGATAGTGCGCCAAGGCAGCAGGCGGTCTTCCTGGAACATGTAGCTGACCACGCGGGTATCGTGAGTCGGCTCGCCGGCAACTCCGTCGATCCGCACGCCGCCCTGGTCCGCCTGCACCAGTCCCGCGATGATGTTGAGCAACGTGCTCTTGCCGCATCCGGACGCGCCGACGATCGCTAGCACCGAACCCGAAGGCGCGGTCAGGCTGATGTCTTCGAGCACCGCCAGCCTGCCGTAGTGCTTCGAGACGTGCTCAACTTCCACCGCGTTGCGCGCGGTGGCAGGCTTCTCAAACATGGCCTGGGTAGTTACCGCGTTCATCGTGCGCCTCGCAACGGGACGATCGGTGCGCCTGCATGCGTGTCGCGCAGGCTCGCCATGACCTTTTCCATCGTCATGTCGCGAAACGTCGCCACATGACGGTGCGCGATCTGCTCGGCACGCTTGCCGTCGCCGCTCGCGAGCGCGCTGATCATCGCCGTGTGGTCATGCCGGATCTCCGGCTTCGTGTTCTGCACGCCGAAGCCGAGCGACACGAGCCGCGCCATATCGTTGAGCAGGCCACCCAGCATGCGAACCAGCCTGCTGTTGCCCGAACATTCGGCGATCGCCATGTGAAAAGCGGCATTCGCGTCCATGAAGATGCCGATCCGGCTGCCGATGCCAAGCGACGTATCGTCGTTGCGACACGCGCGCTCCAGCCGGTTCAACAGGTCGATATCCGCCTTGCCCGCTGCGAGGCGCGCCGATAGCGGTTCGAGTTCCAGGCGAAGCGCAAACACTTCTTCGACGTCCTTCAACGTAATCGGCGTCACCACGTAACCCTGACGCGGCACGATGCGCACAAAGCCTTCCTGCGCGAGACGCTGCAGCGCCACCCTGCAGGTTGCCTTGCCGATGCCGTAGCGTGCGGTCAGCGCGCTTTCCGTCAGCGTGGCGGCCGGTTCGATTACGCAGGACAGAATGTCCTGACGGATCGCCGAACACGCCCGCTCACTGAGAAGTTTTGCTTCGTTCGAACAGTCGATCAATTCCACCGTCGGAGCTGCAGGATCTTTCACGACACCTCTCCTTCGTCTCGTAAGCTGCTCACGTGGATCTGCGTGGGCAGGTGATGAGTTAACTTAGAACAGCCATTAAAAAAATGCACGGAAAAAAAACGTGACTTCTGAGCTGTTCAGCCAATGCGTTGAGCCCTATCGCATGCCATATACGCATGACGCTCACAGCGCGCACATGCCCCTAGAACGAATGCAGAATCCCGAGCTGTGCGCCCGTCACCCCGTCTCCACGCGCCGGCGTGTTCGGTGTGATGGGGCCGTTGGCGATCAGCGCATAGGTCGCGCCGTGACGGTTCACGAGCCGCTCAAGCGTTCCATAGATGAGCGTCCGCTTGCTCAAGCTGTAAAACGCGCCAACGCTTACTTCGCCCGCGTTGTTATGCTGGCCTGAGCTGTCCTGCGCGTAGCCGATGCCGGCCGCGAGTCGTAGCGCGGGCGTGAGGTTGTACGTCGTCGATAGCGAATAGACGCTGTGATATTTGCCTTCGACATTGGTCGCCGTATTCGAGCCGAGGTTGTTGCCGCGGTAGTAGCCGAAATAACCCGTCAAACTGCCGAACTGATAGCTGCCGCCGGCGAACGTCGTCTTCGTATTGATTTTTCCGTTCGCGCCATTCTGTTCCGCGTGGCTGATGCCGAGGTATAGCGGCCCGCGCTGATAATCGATCGAACCGACATAGGCGTTCAACGCGTCATGCGGCGACGTCTGACCGCCCAGGCTTGCACCCGCGGAAAACGTGAATCCCGCGACGTTCGGCGACCAGTACGTGATCATGTTGTCGTAGCGGAATGCGAACGTCGAAGCGTTGTGAAGAAACGAGCCGTACGTACCGCCGGAAAATGCGTCGAACTTGCTGTGCATCAGCAGCAGCACCGAGTTCTGGCGCCCAAAACGGAATTCGCCATACGGCGTGCCGAGACCGACCCACGCACTGCGACTGAAGGCGAGCGTGGAATCCGTCGCGGCCCCGGAGTTCGTGAGAATGCCGTTCTCGAGGTCGAACGTCGCACGCAGGCCGCCGCCGAGATCTTCACTCCCTCTGATCCCTATGCGGCTTGCCGACAAACCGCCACTCTGCATCGCAGTCTGTGCACCTTTGCCGCCTGCGTTCGTGTAACCCAGGTACGTATCGAGAATACCGTACAGCGTGACATCGGCTCGGGCCGGCGTCATTGTCACGGTGCCGAGTGCAACGAGCGCTGCAGAACAAGCCAAAGCCATCTTGCGCATTTCAAATTCCCGTTTCGGTAAATGGTTAATATCGGATTACTAAACATCTCGTCGTGAAATACTCTGTCGATTAATATTTGCATGTGACGTGTACGATAAACGCACACCCGTGAGGTGCTTACAAATAGTCGGTAAGCGCTCGACGATTGACTTTAGAACGACAAAAAAGAGAAGCACAACAACTATTTCTGGACATCTCAAGCGTGAGATGCTTACGCGCGGATCGCGCCCTCTCGATCAGGCTTCACTATTTTTCAGTGCGGTGTCGGGTGAGTGGTTCGCCGCTGCAGGTTGAACTGCACGGCAAGACCGCCACGTAGAGCTGCTACTGGGCGAGCTATTAAGTGAACATCGCCTAAAAGCCGGGCAACAACTGGGAGGGGCAATCGTTGGGGCGCTGTCACGTTAAATTGCGCACGACACAATAGCGGAGATGACACACGCTTGCTCAGAAGATGACGGAACTTGGGTGGCCTCGGTGAAACGATGCCTGGTGGTGAAGCGTGCGGCGAGCTGTTTGCGATAGAGTGAGGTGCGTAGCAGGTGTCGCTTGAGCGCGAAGTGCTGACGGATCGGACCGAAGCTGGCTAAGAAAACCTGCGTGCGTTCAGGATCGCGGAAGCCACGCATGCGTCGCTCGCGTTCGCGCGTCGGCTGATGACTTCTATGAGCAGAAAGTTGTAAAGGCCATTTGCGAACTGCCTCACAAAGGATAGGTCAAGTCTTGCTCCTCGCTGGCGCGGAAGCGCACAGCTGGGTCAAGGGAGGATCCGTCAATCCAAATATCTCAACAACCTCGTCGAGCAGGACCATCGGGCGATCAAGCGGCGACGGCGAGCTTCAGTTTCAACTTTGACATTCTGACGCTGCTTTCGTGACTAAAATATGCCGCTTTCAAACGGTTGCTTCGCCTCGCACGTTGCTGTCAATGGCGCTGTCCGACCTGTTTCAGACTGTCACCACTTTGCGACCGTACAGGTCGTCTCGGATAGCGGTTGATGTCACCGCGTGAGTAGCAAAGGTGATTTTCCGAGCGTTGTCGCAGAACGCTTTGCAGGTGGTGGCACGGCACTCGGCGGTGGTGCGCCAAGCAAACGCAACAAAACGTAAATTCTGCCGGCCATTAAAGCCTTAACTGGCGGAAGGCAGCCGGAGTCGAACCGACCTGAGAGCGTCTGACGCCCTCAACTGGGTTTGAAGCCCAGCCGCGCCACCGGACACGAATGCCTTCCTACGGTGATTGAACTACACGTTGCCGATGATCAGAGCAGATCGAGCCAGCGACTATCCGTGCGCAGCAGATGCAGGCCACGGTGGAAGCGAGTATACCCAACCCGGTCGAAGAATTCCAAAAGCTGAATCGCGCGTTTGCGGCCCAATCCGGTGACGTCGCGAAACGGTGCGGCCGCAACCGTACCGGCATTTTTTTGCGCCTCGTCAGCCGCAATCAAAGCCAGTTCGCGAATCATCTCCGGGTGATAGAAGAGGTCGCGCACGACCTGAAACAGTTCGCCCTGCCGCGCGAGCTTGCGCATCAATTGACGCACACGCTCCTCGGATACGCCGTGCGCGTTGGCCAGATCGCGTACCCACGGCGGATCGAAACGCCCCGCTTTGACTGCGGGTAGCAACGTCGCCGCGAGCGCGCGATCAACGTCGTCGAGCGTCACCGTGTGGCCCGGCAGATGCAGCCACGGTCCGCGTTTGACGATCTCGCCACGCGTCGCGGCATCGTCGACAAGCGCGCGCCACAGCGCGTCGTCCACCAGCGGCGCGGCAATGCGTCGCAAGCGCGAGATGTCCGGGCCCAACTCGTCCGGCGAGCGTTCGTGGTACTGCGCGAGCGTCGTCGTCAATCGCGTATTGAGCGCTTGCCAAAGCGCGTCGGCGACTAGCAATGCGTCCTCGCCTGGCAGTTCCACGACACGCGTGTTGGGCGGCAACGCGAGCGCGGCCGCCGGCATGCCCGTCAAACTTTCCAGCAGCGAGCGCGACAAGCCATGCGCCGCTCTCGCGAAGATGGCGTCGAGCGTGCCGGTGTCGAGCACCGTCTGAAGCGCGTCGAGCCACGCCAGCCGCTCGGCCGAACGACGCTTGCGCGACGGCGCGAACGGGTCGAGTACATGGCCACCGCCGATCGTGCGATTAGCCTGCGCGTTGCGCACCACGAACCGATCGCCCGGCAGCGCGCAAACCGGCCGCTCGAACACGAGTTGAACGCGGGCACGCTGACCGGCGCCGAGCGTGTCGCCATCGAGCAACGCGACATGCGCGACCTGGTGCTGCGTGCCCAGATGCACATGCAACGGCGCCCAATGCTCCAACGTAAGCGGTGCATCGGCGAGCAGCGTCAGCATGACGTCGATTCGCTGCGACGCCTGCGAGAGCCGCGGATCGACGATCCAGTCGCCACGATCGATCGCGCTCTTCTCGATGCCCGCGAGGTTCAATGCGCAGCGCTCGCCGGCGCGGCCGCTTTGCGCCGGACGATTCTGCGCATGAATGCTGCGCACGCGCACCGGTTGATTCTTCGGCGCGAGCAGCATCGTGTCGCCGACCGCCACGCGGCCCGACACCACGGTGCCGGTCACGATCGTGCCCTGGCCCGAGAGCGTGAAGACACGATCGACCGCGAGACGGAACAGGCCGTCGTCGCGCTTCATCCGCCACGCCGCGGCCGCCGCGTGCAGGTGCGCCTTCAAGGCGGCCACGCCGGGATCGTCGGCGCGCACCGCGCAAGTATCGAACACGGATGCGTCCTCGAGTACGCTTCCGCTTAGAAACGCGCTGACTTCGTCGTGCACTTCGCGCAGACGCTGCGCGTCCACGCGGTCCACCTTGGTCAACGCGACGGCACCTTGCCGAATACCGAGCAGCTCGATGATCGCCAGATGCTCACGCGTTTGCGGCATCACACCGTCGTCGGCGGCAATCACGAGCAGTGCGAAATCGATGCCGCTCGCACCCGCGGTCATGGTATGCACGAGCTTCTCGTGGCCCGGCACGTCGATCAGGCCGAGCACGTCGCCATTCTCGAGCGGCACGTACGCGTAGCCCAATTCGATGGAAATGCCGCGCGCCTTCTCTTCTTTGAGCCGGTCCGTATCGACGCCCGACAGCGCTTTCACCAGGCTCGTCTTACCGTGGTCGATATGTCCCGCCGTACCGACGATCATGCGCGCACGCCCTTCAGTTGCTCGATCAGTTGCGCTTCATCGGCGGCTTCGAGACAGCGCAGATCGAGGCGCAATGCATCGTCCGCGATACGGCCGATCACGGGCCTCGCCATCTCGCGCAGCCGCTTTTCAAGCGCGAGCAATTGACGGCCACCGCGTTTACCGTCCGCCATTCTGACGACGAGGCCATAACTCGGTAGCACGTCGACCGGCAAAGCGCCGCTGCCGATCTGGCTGAACATCGGCTCCGCCGTCACCGCATAGCGTTCGCCGAATGCGCGCTGCAACGCGGGTTGCACGCGCTCCGCGGCGAGCCGGATGTGGTCGGCGGGACGGGTCAACAAGCGCAACGTGGTGAGCCGCTCCGTGAGCTTCTCCGGCGCACGGTACAACTGCAGCACAGGCTCCAGCGCCGCGAGCGTCAGTTTGCCGACGCGCAACGCGCGCTTGAGCGGATGCTTCTTGATCTTCGCGATCAGATCGCGTCGCCCGACGATCAAACCGGCTTGCGGACCACCGAGCAACTTGTCGCCGCTGAACGTGACGAGGTCCGCACCGGCTTCGACGGTTTCGCGCACCGTCATTTCACGCGGTAAGCCCCATTGGCTCAGATCAACCAGCGTGCCGCTGCCGAGGTCCACTGCAACCGCAAGACCGCGCGCATGGGCAAGCGGCGCGATTTCATCCAGACCGACCTCTTTGGTGAAGCCGCTAATCGCATAGTTGCTCGCGTGGACTTTCATCAGCAGCGCGGTTTGCGGGCCGATGGCTTCCTCGTAGTCCTTCAGATGCGTGCGGTTCGTCGTGCCGACTTCGCGCAGCTTCGCGCCCGCGCGACTCATGATGTCGGGAATGCGAAACGCGCCGCCGATTTCAACCAGCTCGCCGCGCGACACGATGACTTCTTTCTTCGACGCCAGCGCGGACAGCGTGAGCAGCACGGCGGCCGCGTTGTTGTTGACCACGGTGGCCGCTTCGGCGCCGGTCAGTTCGCAGATGAGCGCGTCGATCAGATCGTCGCGATCGCCGCGCTTGCCGGTGCCCAGATCGAACTCGAGGTTGGCGGGTTGCGTCAGCGCTTTCATCACAGCCTGCACCGCTTCGTCGGGCAGCAATGCGCGGCCGAGATTGGTATGCAACACCGTGCCGGTCAGATTGAAAACGCTGCGCAAGCGCGACTCGTTGCGCTGGCGCAGCGCGGCTTCGACTGAACGCTTCAGTTGCGCGACGTCGAGCGCGCTCACAGACGCATCGCCCGACTGCGCGCCGGCGCGCCAGGTGTCGAGCGCTTCGCGCACCGCGCTCAACACCTGGGTGCGGCCGTATTCGCCGATCAATGCCGCGAACTCGACCGACGCCAGCACCTTTTCCACCGACGGCACGCGCGCCATCAGCGCCTGCAATTCAGAGCCGCTTACATCGCTCACGAGGCCATCCCTTTTCTAGTCGCATCCACTCGCTGCTAGTCGGACTCGCCGGAAGAGTCATCCGCACCGACACCCTGTTCGGGCCACAGCCACGGATGCGGCGACGCCCGCCGGTAACCTTCCGCCCCCATCAGCAAATCCAGCGTAAGACTGGCGAGATCGTCCGCGAACGGTTCGAAATCGTAGTCCTTCGACTGAATGCCGATCTTTCGATAAGTATGGCATTCGTCGCACGATTCCGCTTTCAGCGCGGCGTTCTTCGATTCCGCTTCGCGCGTGGCCTCGTCGGCATCGGGCGAGCCGACCGTGTGATAAGCGATGCCCTTGGTCGAATCGCAGTTCGAGCACTTCGTGCGAACCATGTGCCACTCGGTCGAGCACAGGCCGCATTGCAGGTAGCGGTAATTGTCATACGCGCCGCCCACGCGCACGATGCTCGCCACCGGATGCGATCCGCACACGGGACACAGGCCGAGTGTCTCGATGTACGGCACCTCGCGCTTGTCGATATCGGCAGCGAGGTCGGTCCACACCACTTGCAGCGCGGCCACGATGAACGGCGCGCTCGCCGGATCGACCTCTTCGAAGCGCTGCGCAAAGATTGCGTCGGCCTGGAATTCGAGCGTAGCGGTGTCGAGCGTGCGCAGCCTGGCAATCAGCGCTTCGAGCGGCGGCGTGAGCGGGCCCGCGGTTGCCACCTTGTCGAGCAACTGGCGCAGCACGTCGCGCCAGGCCGGATCGCGCACGCCGGAAAGCGCCGGAATCAGCGGCATGGAATGCTGCTGCGCACTCGCGATCAACTCGAGGCTGGGCGGCTGCGCCTTGAAGCTCGTCATCACGGCTTGCTGCGCATCGGCGAGCACGGCCATCAGGCGCAAATAGCCGGCGATCGGATTGTTGAGCGCCGCAAGCTGGCGCAGCCGCGCGGCGCGGGCGGAAAACACCGCGAGCCGTTCCGGCGTGCGAATGCGCGGAATCGCCGAATGATCGAGCGATTCGATATCGCCGGCTTCGAGAATACGTTGAACCACAGTATCGACCTCTGAAAACTAAGGAGCCGCCGCCGTTCATCGAACAAGGACGGCGGCTCGGGTGCAGCGCGCCGGAATCCGCGCTGCCTGGGTTGCCTATGCGTGGCCCGCTATTTACCGATGATTTCCTTGAACCAGTTCGGATGATGTTTCCGCGCCCAGCCGTAGGTCACCGTGCCGCGCGTCATGGCGCCGATCGACCCCTTGATCCACAGCGCCGCATAAATATGCACGACGATCCCGACGATCAGCACGAACGCCGCCGCGGCATGCACGAGCGCCGCGAGCCGGATGATCTCGATCGGAAAATAGAACGAGAAATAGCGGCGCCAGATCACGATGCCACTCGCCAGCAACAGCAGCAGACAGATCACCATGGTGAAAAATAACAGCTTTTGACCGGCGTTGTACTTACCGATCGCGGGGAGCTTTTCCTCGCGATTGTTGAGCACGTCGTCGATCTGCCTCATCCACTGAAGGTCGGCCTTGTCGAGATAGTTGTGATGCCAGAAGCGCAACGCAAGAATCAGAAACGACAGGAACATCACGCAGCCGACGAACGGATGCAAAATCCGCGTCCATTGCCCGCCGCCGAAGATCGCGTAGAGCCACGACATGGCCGGATGAAACATGGCGAGGCCGGACAGCGCCAGCAGAACGAACGTGATCGCGGTGATCCAGTGATTCGTACGCTCGTTCGGCGTGTAGCGCACGATCAGACTGTTGCCCTTCACGTCCTTCAGATCGGTATGCTCAGGGTGCTTCATTGGATGCCTCCCGCGAACGACGTGCCTCGTCGGCTTCGTGCTGGGCTTCGGCTTCATCCGCCTCCGACACCTCATTCGGACCGACGCGCGTGTAGTGGAAGAACCCGGCTATGGCCGCGAACGCAATGCCCGCCAGCGCCAGCGGCTTGGCCAGCCCCTTCCACACGGCAACCATCGCGCTGATCTTCGGATTCTGCGGCAAACCGTGATACAGGTTGGCCTTGTCCGCGTGATGCAGCACGTACATGACGTGCGTGCCGCCCACGCCGGCAGGATCGTACAAACCGGCGTTCTGGAAACCGCGTTCCTTCAGATCTTCAACCCGGTCCGCGGCCTGCTGCTTCATGTCCTCCTTGGTGCCGAACATGATCGCGCCGGTCGGGCACGTCTTCACGCAGGCCGGTTCCTGGCCGACCGCCACGCGATCCGAACACAGCGTGCACTTGTATGCCCGGTTGTCCTTCTTCGAAATGCGCGGCACGTTGAACGGGCAACCGGTGATGCAATAGCCGCAGCCGATGCAGTTTTCCTCGTGAAAATCCACGATGCCATTGGTGTACTGCACGATCGCGCCCGGCGACGGACAAGCCTTCAGACAACCGGGATCCTCGCAGTGCATGCAGCCGTCCTTGCGGATCAGCCACTCGAGATCGCCTTCGGTGTTCTCGTATTCCGAGAACCGCATGACGGTCCACGAATGCTCGCTCAGGTCGCGCGGGTTGTCGTAGATGCCGGTTGTCGTGCCGATTTCATCGCGCAGATCGTTCCATTCCATGCAGGCGGTCTGACACGCCTTGCAGCCAATGCACTTCGACACGTCGATGAGCTTGGCGACCGTGCCCGTGACCGGCTCACGCACTTGCGGTTCAGGCAAGGTCGTGGCCGAGAGGCGTTTGATGTCCAGTGATTGCAGTGCCATCTCTTCTCCCTATGCCTTTTCGACCTTGACGAGGAACGATTTGAATTCCGGTGTTTGCGAATTCCCATCGCCCACGGAGGGCGTCAGCGTATTGACGAGATAGCCTGGCTTCGCGAGTCCCTTGAAGCCCCAATGCAGCGGCAATCCGACTGTCTGGACTTTCTTTCCTTCGATCATCAGCGGTTTGATCCGTTTGGTGACGAGCGCCACGGCAATGATGTGCCCGCGATTGGACGACACCTTGACGCGATCTCCGGCCACCACGCCCACCTCCTTCGCCAGATCCTCGCCGATCTCCACGAACTGCTGCGGCTGCACGATCGCATTCAGGCGCGCGTGCTTGGTCCAGTAGTGGAAATGCTCCGTCAGACGATAGGTGGTCGCCGTATGCGGGAATTTCTCGTGCGTGCCGAACGCGGCCCGGTCATCGGGGAACACGCGTGCCGCCGGACTGCTGACGACCGCCTTGTTGTTCGGATGCAGCGGGTTGTAGCCGAGCGGCGTTTCAAACGGTTCGTAGTGCTCCGGGAATGGCCCTTCCACCAGACCATCGCGCGAGAAGAAGCGCGCCACGCCTTCCGCGTTCATGATGAACGGATTCATGCCGTTTTCGGGCGGTTCGTCCGCCTTGAAGTCGGGAATGTCCGCGCCCGTCCACGCCTTGCCGTTCCAGGCGATCAGCTTGCGCGTCGGATCGAACGGCTTGCCGCTGACGTCGCACGAAGCACGGTTGTACAGAATCCGCCGGTTCGCCGGCCAGGCCCACGCCCAGTTCAGCGTATTGCCGATGCCGGTCGGGTCGGAGTTGTCGCGGCGGCCCATCTGGTTGCCCGCCTGGGTCCATGCGCCGCAGAAGATCCAGCAACCGCTCGCGGTACTGCCGTCGTCGCGCAACTGTGCGAAGCTCGCCAGTTGCTCGCCCTTTTTGGCAAGCACCTTGGTTTTGTCGGTCGGGTCGGTGACGTCGGCAAGCGCCTTGCCGCTGAACTCCATGGCGATCTCTTCAGGCGTCGGGCTTTCCGGGTCGGCATACGGCCAACTCATCTTGAGAATCGGATCGGGATACTTGCCGCCGTTCTTCCTGTAGGCCTCGCGGATGCGCAGCCACAAGCCCGACATGATCTCGAGATCGCTCTTCGCTTCTCCGGGGCCGTCCGCGCCCTGCCAGTGCCATTGCAGCACGCGGCTGGAGCTGACCAGCGAACCGCGCTCTTCCGCGAAACAGGTGGTCGGCAAACGGAACACTTCGGTCGCGATCGAAGTGGGATCGACGTCGTTGAACTCGCCGAAATTCTTCCAGAACTCGGAGGTTTCGGTGGCGAGCGGATCCATGATGACGAGCCACTTCAGCTTGGCCAGACTCGCGCCGATCTTCGCCTTGTTCGGCGCCGCGGCGAGCGGGTTGAAGCCCTGCGCGATGTAGCCCGTCATCTTGCCTTGATTCATCAGCTCGAAGACCTGCAGCATGTCGTATGACTTATCGAGCTTCGGCAGGTAATCGAAACCGAAGTTGTTCTCGGCGGTCGCGCTATCGCCCCACCATGACTTCATGAAACTGACATGGAAAGCGCGATAGTTGCGCCAGTAGCTCAACTGATTCGGCCGCAGCGGCTGGCTCGCGCGCTTCGCGATGTAGGCGTCGAAGTCCTGCTCGGCTTCCAGCGGCAGCGTCATGTAACCCGGCAACAGGTTCGACATCAGGCCGAGGTCGGTCAAACCCTGAATGTTCGAGTGACCGCGCAGCGCATTCATGCCGCCGCCCGCAATGCCGATATTGCCCAGCAGCAATTGCACCATCGCGCCGGTGCGGATGATCTGCGCGCCGATCGAATGATGCGTCCAGCCGAGCGCGTACAGGATCGTGCCGGCGCGCCCCGGGACAGCCGTCGATGCGAGCATCTCGCACACCTTGAGGAATTTTTCCTTAGGCGTGCCGCAGGTGCTCTCGACCTGCTCGGGCGTGTAGCGCGAGTAGTGCTGCTTCATCAGTTGATAGACGCAGCGCGGGTGCTGCAACGTCGGATCGACTTTGGCAAAGCCGTCGTCGCCGCGTTCGTAGTCCCACGAACTCTGGTCGTACTTGCGCTTGTCGGCGTCGTAGCCGGAATAGAGACCGTCGGTAAATGAGAAATCCTCACGAACGATGAACGGCATGTCCGTGTAGTTCTTTACATACTCGTGCTGGATCTTGTCGTTGGTGAGCAGATAGTTGATCACCCCGCCCAGGAACACGATGTCCGAGCCGGTCCGAATCTGCGCGTAATAGTCCGCAACCGATGCCGTGCGCGTAAAGCGCGGATCGACCACGATCAACCTCGCCTTGCGATGCGCTTTGGCCTCAGTGACCCATTTGAAACCGCACGGGTGCGCCTCGGCCGCATTGCCGCCCATCACCAGAATCACATCCGCGTTCTTGATGTCGACCCAATGGTTCGTCATCGCTCCACGGCCAAACGTCGGGGCAAGACCTGCCACCGTCGGGCCGTGTCAGACACGTGCTTGATTGTCGAATGCGAGCATGCCAAGACTGCGGACAGTCTTGTGCGTCAAATAACCGACTTCATTGCTACCGGCCGATGCTGCGAGCACGCCGGTGGTCAGCCAGCGGTTGACCTTCTTGCCGTCTGCCGTTGTCTCGACGAAGTTGGCGTCGCGATCTTCCTTCATCAATTTCGCAATGCGATCGAGTGCGTCTTCCCACGACATGCGCTTCCATTCATTCGAGCCGGCCGCACGGTACTCCGGATACTTCAGACGGCTCGGGCTGTGAATGAAGTCGATCAGGCTCGCGCCCTTCGGGCACAGCGTGCCGCGATTGACCGGGTGATCGGGATCGCCTTCGATGTGGATGATGCTGGACTTTGCGTTCTTGGCGTTGTCGCCGAGTCCGTACATCAGGATGCCGCAGCCTACCGAACAGTACGGGCAGGTATTGCGGGTTTCGGTTGTGCGCGACAACTTGTACTGACGGACTTCCGCTAACGCGGGCGTCGGTGAGAAGCCCATGAGGGCGAGACTCGATCCGGCTAGCGTGGTGGCGGAGACCTTCAGAAATTGTCGCCGGGACATATGGGTCATTGAATGGCCTCGGCTCTTTATGGGGACACTGATAACGATTATAGAGACCGGTATGAAATCCTGCAGCGAGAACTTAGGCCTTCTACAGTGCAACTAAATATGAAATGCCACAGCCGATTTCAACAAAGTCGAGGCATTGTTATTGCTGAATCAGTGAGTCACCCACCGACACTTACTCCAGATCTTTGGGCACTTATGACCTATCCCCTTCTCAAAACTTCTCTCGCAGGCAATCTTTACGGCGCCGTGAAATCGTGTGCGTCGGTCGGCGTTGTCTCGCTTGCGCTGGGTGCCGCGATACTCGCGCTGAGTCCGCCCGGCATTGCTCAGATCACACAAGGCAGCGGTTCGTCGCAGCAGGAGAACCGCACTTCTTCGATGGGATCGGCGCCCGATTCATCCGCGTCCGCAGTCCATGAATCGCACAAGCCTCAGACAAAAGATGGCGGTTCGGCGAACTCGCGCGGCAAGACTGACGGGAAGAGCCACAAATCCCAAGGCGCGGGCGGCTTCGATAACGGCCTCTATGGCACCGGGGCCGGCAGCAACAAATAGCGAGTGAGTTTGCCGCGCTTTTGTCGCACTTTTGCGTCAAGCGCATTGCGACCGTGCGGCGCGTTGCGGGCAGGCGCGGAGGAATGCACGGCGTGTTTCGCGTTCTGTCCGGATCGCTTCGGCGACCGCCGGTCCCTGCGCATTGCACGAACAACCATCATAATGGCGGTCATTCGTAGCCTGAAATGCCCGCCACAATGACCAACACCCCCAGCCACGCAAGCGCTTCGCCCCGTCTGACCAGTCTGTCGCACGGCGGCGGTTGCGGCTGCAAGATCGCGCCCGGCCTGCTCGCCGATCTGCTCAAGCGCAGCGCGCCGCTGCCGTTCTTTCCCGATCTGCTGGTCGGTAACGACACAGCCGACGACGCCGCCGTCTACAAACTCAACGACGAACAGGCTATCGTCGCCACCACCGACTTCTTCATGCCGATCGTCGACGACCCGTTCGACTTCGGCCGCATCGCCGCGACCAATGCGCTGTCCGACGTCTACGCGATGGGCGGCAAGCCGCTGATGGCGCTGGCAATCGTCGGCATGCCGATCAACGTGCTGCCGCACGACGTGATCGCAGCCGTGCTGAAGGGCGGCGAATCCGTGTGCGCCGAGGCCGGCATCCCGCTCGCCGGCGGCCATTCGATCGATTCGGTCGAGCCGATCTACGGCCTCGTCGCCATTGGCGTGGTCGATCCGAAGCGCGTCAAACGCAACGCGGGCGGGCAAGCGGGCGATGTGCTGATCCTCGGCAAGCCGCTGGGCGTGGGCATTCTCTCGGCAGCCCTGAAGAAAGACCGGCTCGACGCCGCCGGCTACGCCGCCATGATCGGCGCGACGACCAAGCTCAACCGGCCGGGCGCGGACCTGTCCAGGCTCGACGGCGTGCACGCGCTCACGGATATCACCGGCTTCGGCCTGCTCGGCCATACGCTGGAACTGGCGCGCGGCTCGAACCTGACCGCGCGCGTGCGCTATGCAGATCTGCCGTGGCTGCCAGACGTGGTGAGCCTCGCGGAAGCCGGCATTTTCACCGGCGCGTCGGGACGCAACTGGGACGCATACGGCAAAAACATCGTTCTGCCCTCCTCATTTCCTGCGACGGCGCGCACGCTGCTCACCGATCCGCAAACCTCGGGCGGCTTGCTGGTCTCGTGCGCGCCGCAAGCCGTCGACGAGGTTCTCGCCCTGTTCCGCGCCGACGGGTTCGGCGAGGCGTGTGTGATCGGCGAAATGGTCAGTGGAGAAGGGCGCGTCGAGATCATCTGAGCCGCGAGCGGAAGAAGGAACGATGCGGGGCGCGCGGCCGGGAAACAGCGCTAAGTGCCCCGCCGGCCGCTATTCACGGCGCGTGCGATAATTTCACCCTTCCCGCCGGCCCGTTTTGTCCCTAACTCCTTGAAAAACCTACTCGTCAGCCTCGAAAAAGCAGGTGATTTCGATGAAATCATCGATGTGCGCACGCCTCTCGAATTTGCGGAAGACCATATTCCGGGCGCGCTTAACGCGCCCGTGTTGAGCAATGAAGAGCGCGTGCTGGTCGGCACGACGTACAAGCAGGTATCGCCGTTCGAAGCCACCCGGATCGGTGCGGCGCTGGTCGCGCGCAATATCGCGCACCATCTGGAAACGACTTTCGCCGACCGGCCGCGCAACTGGCGGCCGCTGATCTATTGCTGGCGCGGCGGCAAACGCTCGGGTTCGGTGACCACGCTGTTCAATATGATCGGCTGGCAGGCGCGCCAACTCGATGGCGGCTACAAAACCTATCGGCGGGCCACGCTCGACACGCTCGTCACCTTGCCGAAGACGTTCTCGTACATCGCGCTGGTGGGCCCGACCGGCAGCGGCAAGACGCGCCTGCTCGCGGCCCTGCACGCGGCGGGCGCGCAGACGCTGGATCTCGAGGCGTTGGCCACGCATCGCGGCTCGCTGCTTGGCGCCTGGGCCGGCGTGGCGCAGCCGTCGCAGAAGCGTTTCGATACGCTGCTCGTGAGCGCGTTGCGCACGTTCGATCCGGCACGGCCGGTGTTCGTGGAAGCGGAGAGCCGGCGCATCGGCTCCGTCGCACTGCCGCTCGCGCTGCTCGACACGTTTCATCAGGGCCGCTGCGTCGAGGTGATCTCGAGCCGCGAAGATCGCGCGGCATTCCTGCTGCACGACTACGCCCATCTGTTCGACGATCCCGATTCGCTGAAGGGGCAACTGCAACGGATGATCGGTTTGCATAGCCGGGAACGTGTCACGGGCTGGCAAAAGCTCGTCGACGACAACCGCCGTGCCGAGCTCGCGCACGAGTTGATCGGGCGTCACTACGATCCGGCGTATGCGCGCAGCAGCCATCAGCATTTCGTCCAGTTGCCGCGCGCATTGCAATGGAATTTCCGCCCCAACGACGCCGATGTCGTCGACCAGGCAAAAGCACTGCTCGTACAGCTCGACAGCAGCGCGCTCGCTGTCAACTGATTAAAACCAACGTTCAAGACCACCATGCAATCAACTCTTCGACAACCACGAGTCGCTCTTGGCTGGATCGTCTTTCTGCTGATCGCTGTGGTCGGCCTCTTCTATGTGAAGTGGTTCCCGTACTACAACCGCGCGTTCGTGGCCGCGAGCCAGCACTCCATCGGCAAATCCATCCTGATGGGCACGTCGGCGAGCGCGCCGGCGGCGTCGTGGCAGGCTGCCATCGACTACGCCCTCGCCTACGGCAAAGCGATCTGGCAAGCGATGGTGCTCGGGCTGCTGCTCGGTTCGGCGGTGCAAGCGCTGATTCCGCCGCAATGGGTCGCGCGCGCGCTCGGCCGCACCGATTTCAGCAGCGTCGTGAAGGGTGGCCTGCTGTCGTTGCCGGGCATGATGTGCACGTGCTGCGCGGCGCCGGTCGTGGCGGGCTTGCGGGCGCGTCAGGCGGCGCCGGGCGCGGCGATCGCGTTCTGGCTCGGCAATACCGCGTTGAATCCCGCCACGCTGATCTTCATGGGCTTCGTGCTCGGCTGGCAGTGGATGGGCCTGCGCCTCGTCTTGGGCATCGTGATGGTGTTCGGCCTCGGCTATCTGGTGAACCGGATGGTTACGCCGAAGGAAGCCGAAGCGTCGCGCGAAGCGATGGCGCAACTGGTCACCAGCGATGTGCCCGGCACTGCCTTCGCACGCTGGGTGAAAATCCTCGGCACGATGACGCTGCGGCTCATTCCCGAATACATCGTGCTCGTGCTGATTCTCGGCGCGGCGCGCACGTGGCTGTTTCCGCATGTCGGACCGGATATCGACAACAGCCTGCTGTGGATCGTCGCGCTGTCCGTCGCCGGCACGCTGTTCGTGATTCCGACCGCGGGCGAAGTGCCGATCATCCAGGCCATGCTCTCGTTCGGCATGGCGGCCGGCCCGGCTGGCGCGTTGCTGATGACGCTGCCGCTGATCAGCGTCCCGTCGATGGCCATGCTCGGACGCTCGTTTCCGCGGCGTGTGCTGACGGTCGTGGCGTTGGCCGTCGTGGTGTGTGGTGTGATCAGCGGGTTGCTGGCTGTCGCGTTGGGGTTTTAAAGCATGAAACGTATTGCCGCATTTGCTTTGACGTGCTGGTCGGCTGCCGGCCTGCTTTACTTCGGACAGCATTCGGTGGCGCTGATCGTGGTGAGCGGGGTTGTTGCGCTGGCTGGGTTTGATCTGCTTCGTCCATGATCGCGCGCTGATGCGAAAGCGTGAGCGTGGATCGCTTACGCGAAGCGTATTTCGACGGCGCGTCTTATTTGTAGAGACATGAGCGTCGGCGCTCGGATCGCACGGCTAACAGCATGAGAGCTCTGCTCTGCTGTTAGCCGTTTTTTGTTTCGCGCAATCGAGCGTTTGCGCGAGTTCGCTTACTTCTTCAACGCCTCGCAAATCGCAGCGAGCCACAACGCCACCGCATGCGCACCCGGATCCACGTGACCTAGCGCGCGATCGCCGACATAACTCGAGCGCCCGCGCCGTGGATGCATCGACGCCGTTTGCGAGGCACCTTCGGTTGCCGCGTCGACGGCCGCTTTCAGCGCGGCATCCAATGCCTCCTGGCGCGCGAGAGCGGATTGCAACGCGTCGGCGGCCGGCTTCAATGCATCGACCATCGTGCGATCGCCCGGACGCGCACCGCCCAGTTCCATCAAACCGTCGACACCCGCGCTGAACGCCGCCGCCCATTCCTTCGGCGTCGATCCGCCTGACCGTTCGAGCGCGACCGCCGTGCGCACCAGCATCACCGCGTAAAGCGGGCCCGACGTGCCGCCGACCACGCGCCGCAGCGTCGCCGACATGGCGCGCAATACGGCGCCTGGTATTGTCTCAGCCGGATAGCCATCGAGTTCCTGAAGTATCGCGCGTGCGCCACGCGAAAGACTGATGCCGAGATCGCCGTCGCCGACGCGCTGATCCATGTCCGTCAACGTCGGCTCCGCTTTCAGCAGGCACGCGCAAACGGCTTCGATCACGCGGCGCAACGTAGCTTCACGCGACAGCGTCGCACCGCTTGCGCGCTCCGGTTCGGCAGGCGCGGGCCGCACGGAAACCTGCGCGATGCGGCCGCTCAGCGCGGGCCACGCACTCGTATGCGCGGCGGCGTCGAGCCAGCGGAGCCGTTGGTCGTCCACGCGCAGCAGCGTCAGCGAGATGCCCGCCATTTCCAGCGCGCTCAGGAACGTGCCGGCCCAGCCGCGTTCCACCTTGATGCCGCGGCCCGCCAGATAACGCAGCGCGGAACCGGCCACAATGCTCAATTCGCTCGACGGCGTGCCGCCTAAATTGTTCACCAGCAACGCCACCCGCTCACCGGCCTGCAACGACAGATCGCCGACGATCTTCGCCAGCAGCTTGTCGACGATCGCGGCGGCAGGCTCCATCGCACCGCGCTCCACACCCGGTTCGCCGTGAATGCCGAGACCCCATTCGATCTCGCCGTCCGCCAGCTCGAAGCCCGGCTTGCCCGCAGCCGGCACCGTGCACGCGGTGAGCGCGACGCCCATCGTGCCGAGCGAAGCCGCCACGTCGCGCGCGATCTGCGCGACTTCCGCCAGTGGGCGGCCCGCCGTGGCAGCCGCGCCTGCAATCTTGTGAACCAGTACGGTCCCCGCGAGCCCGCGACGGCCCGCGTGATCACCGCTTGCCGTCAGCGCGACGTCGTCGGCGACGATCACCATTTCCGTGGCGATGCCTTCGGCGCGCGCGATCTCGGCCGCGAGGCCGAAGTTGAAGCGGTCGCCCGTGTAGTTCTTCACGATCAGCAAGGCGCCTGCCTTACCGGCCACCGCACGGATCGCGTCGAGTACGGCGTCGGTGGACGGCGACGTGAAGACTTCACCCGCGACCGCCGCGCTCAGCATGCCGGAGCCCACATAACCGCCGTGGGCGGGCTCGTGGCCCGAGCCGCCGCCCGAGATCAGCGCGACTTCGCCGCGCGCCGCTGCGGCCTCGGCGTCCGCGCGCACGACGATCGTGCTGCCTTGCAACAGGCAGAGATTGGGGTTGAGCGCCGCGAGTCCGTCGAGCATGTCCGGGACGACCGCGGAGACCTCGTTGATGAGCTTCTTCATTGCGTCAGCTTCCATTTAAGCTGCCCGCGCTTTCGTCGCGCGCTGACGGCAGTTTATTCAGTGGCGAAACCGGAAGGCTTAACTGTAGCGCGCATTGGCGAAAGACGACGTGATACGGCAACGTTGAACGCACAAGGCATTCGCGGCGCACGAGTGACGCTGCGTCGAGTTCAAGGCTATGGAGAGGGGAGAAACTGACAGGACAGCGGCACAACGAACTGTGCGCCGAGGTGATGCGAGAACCTGACAGTAGACGAAAGCGAAGCCGCTTTCGTCTACGTCACGGATGCGTTGGTAGGCTCGATTGGATTCGAACCAACGACCCCCACCATGTCAAGGTGGTGCTCTAACCAACTGAGCTACGAGCCTTTAGAGGCGCGAATTATAGAGAACCCGCACGCTCAGCACAAGCCCCTAACGGCACTTCTGTCGACTAGCGCGTTGCACTCAGTTCGTGGATGCCCACTCGGTCTGCGTATCGAGCGGAAAAACCGGCCGCTTCACGCGCTTGAAAGCGAACAGGCCATAGTCCGAACTCGTCACGCCGCGGCTGTCGCACTCCACCAGCGCTGCGGCGATCGGCACGAACACCGGCCGGCAGTACATGCGCGATTTGAGCAACAGGAAACGCGCGCGACGCGGATCGATGCCGACGCTCTCGAACACACCGAGGTCCCACGGTTCGTGCGTGCGCTCGGTCATCACGAGCTTGACGGTGCCTGTGTCGAGGACCGCGGCGCGTCCCATGAAGGCGCGCTGTCCGGTGTACGTCGGGCCGCTGATCACGTACTCGCCGTCGGTCAGCGCGCGCACCACGCCGGTCACGGCAAGCGGCGGACGTGGCTTGAGCGCATCGCTCGCGACCTTGTTGCCGATGGTCACCGTCACCGTGCTGCCGACGCCGGCCGACATCAACGCCGCGACCGCTTGCGGATCGCACAACGGCCCGCTCACGATGTCATCGAGCTTCTGCTTCAAGGCTTCTTCGAGCAGATCCATCGTGTCGCATGTGCCGCCCGACATGCAGTTGTCGCCGTGATCGAGCAGCAGCACGGGCTTGTCGGCGTCCACCGCGAGCACGGTGGCTTGTGCGACGGATTCAGCGAGCGGCGCGCTGCGATACACGAAATCTTCGCGCTCGTTCCAGATCTGCCGCGCGATGCGCTCCGCTACCTCTTCGGCGTGAGTACGATCGCCATTGCCCACCACCACGACGCTGATGCACGGCGCCTCGATATCAGCCAGCGAGAAGCCCGACAGCACCGACACCGCGAGCATGCCGTCGGCCTCGGCGGCGCGAGCGGCATCCACAGCGCGCTTCATCGCGCCTTCGGCAGTCGCGCTGCGCAGCGTATGCGTGAGCAACGGCGGCTGGCGCCATGCGATCACGGGCTTCGCCTTGCCGTGGATCAGATCGAACATCAGACGCGCCGCATGTACGCCGGTCTCGTACATATCCACGTGCGGATAGGTCTTGAAGCTGACGATCACGTCCGCATTGTCGATCATCTTTTGCGTGACGTTGCCATGCAGATCGAGTGCGACGGCGATCGGCGCATCCGGCAGCAACGCGCGCACGCGTTCGAGCAAGTCGCCTTCACCATCGTTGGAATTCTCGGCGACCATCGCGCCGTGCAGATCGAGCATGACGGCGTCACAACCTGTCGCGGCCGACACGATCGCTTCGCAGATTGCATCGTAAGCGGCGGCCTCGACCGGCCCGCTCGGATTCGCCGACGCCGACACCGGCGTTACGATGTCGGCATGCTCACGCTCGGCTGCGTCGATGAACGCGGCCATCGCCGTCTGCATGCCTTTGTTGTCGTTGAACGCGTCTTTGCCATAGGTCGGACCGTTACGGCCGAATGCCGCCAACGGCGTGGCCACCGGCGAAAACGTATTGGTCTCGTGATTCATTCGCGCGATGAGGATCTTCATGCGTCTGCGCTCCCCGCTTTCTGCGCGGCGCTCAGCATGGCCTGCAACAGCACGTTGCAACCGGCTTCGAGATGATCCGCGCGTGCGTCTTCGATTTCGTTGTGGCTGATGCCGTCTTTGCACGGCACGAAGATCATCGCCGCGGGCGCGACTCTAGCAAGATAGACAGCGTCGTGGCCGGCGCCGCTGATCACATCCATCGATGAAAAGCCGAGCGTGTCCGCGCCCTGCTTCACGGCACCGACCAGGTCCGCGGCGAACGGTTGCGGCGGGAAATACACCACCTGTTCGACGTCCACCGTGATGCCGCTTTTCCCGCCTGCCACCGAGCATGCGGCGCGCAACGCGCTGTCCATTGCTGTGAGCGAGGCATCGTCGGCGGCGCGCAGATCGACGGTGAGCGTCACGCGGCCTGGAATCACATTGCGTGAATTCGGATGCACGTCGAGCCAGCCAACCGTGCCGCGGCCGTGAGGCGCGTGATCGAGCGCGATGCGATTGACGGCGTGAATCAGATCGGCGGCGACCAGCAGCGCGTCGCGGCGCAGTTCCATCGGCGTCGGGCCGGCGTGCGCTTCCATGCCGTGTACCGTCACGTCGTACCAGCGTTGGCCGAGCGCGCCTTGCACCACGCCGATTGTTTTATCGTGTGCTTCCAGGACGGGGCCTTGTTCGATGTGCGCTTCGAAATAGGCGCCTACCGCATGTGGTTTTGTGACTTCGCCGGCATATCCGATCCGGGACAGTGCGTCACGCACCGTGATGCCTTCTCGATCGTGTTGTTCGAGCGCATGCTCCAGGGTGAATGCGCCGGCGAACACGCCGGAGCCCATCATCACCGGCACGAAACGCGAGCCCTCCTCGTTGGTCCACACGGCGACTTCCAGAGGCGCGAGCGTCTGCACGTTGGCGTCGGTGAGCGTGCGCAGCACTTCGAGTCCCGCGAGCACGCCGTAATTGCCGTCGAACTTGCCGCCTGTAGGCTGCGTGTCGATGTGGCTACCGGTCATCACGGGCGGCAAATCGTCACGCAAACCCGCGCGGCGCGCGAAGATATTGCCGATGGCGTCGATCCGCACGCTGCAGCCGATCTCCTTCGCCCACGCGATAAAGAGGTCGCGCGCCTGACGGTCCAACTCCGTGAGTGCGAGCCGGCACACACCGCCTTTCGCGGTGGCGCCGATCCGCGCGAGTTGCATGAGACTGTCCCAGAGCCGCGCGCCGTCGACTCGCAGATCGGCGAACGTCGCGACGGTTGTTGATTCATGAACTTGCATCGATGCTTCCTCGTGTTGAAGACTGAGTGCGCGTCAGACCACGCCGACGCCGAGATAACGGTCCTTGATCGAGTCGTCCGCGGCAAACGACGCGTTGTCGCCTGCATAGACGATCACGCCTTGTTCGATGATGTAGTGCCGATCCGCGAGTTGCGTGCAGACTTCGAGGTTCTGCTCGACCAGCAGAATCGCCACGCCCGCCTCGCGAATCAGCTTGAGTTGCACGACGATTTCTTCGACGATCACCGGCGCGAGGCCTTCGACGGGTTCGTCGAGCATCAGCAAACGCGGGTGATTCATCAGCGCGCGGCCAATGGCGAGCATCTGCTGTTCGCCGCCGGAGAGCTGCGCGCCCCCATTCGTACGCCGTTCCTTTAAGCGCGGAAAAATTCGGTAGATGTCGTCGAGTTGCCACGGCGAATCTTTGCGAGCGCCGAGCCGCAAGTTTTCTTCGACCGTGAGCAGACGAAAGATACCGCGATGCTCGGGCACAAAGCAGACGCCTCGCGACGCGATCTTGTGCGGCGGCAGGCCGCTGATCTTGGCATCGTTGAACGTGACCGTGCCGCGCTGCGGCGCGACGACACCGGCGATCGCTTTCAGCGTGGTCGATTTGCCTGCGCCGTTGCGGCCCAGTAGCGTGACCGTTTCACCATCGTTGATCTGCAAGGACACGCCCTGCAGGATGTGGCTCTTGCCGTAGAAGCCGTGAATCTGCTGCACGTCGAGAATCATGCGCGGCCTCCGGTGATCATGTTGCCGAGATAGGCGCTGCGTACGCGCTCGTCGCCGCGAATGTCGTCGGGACGGCCTTCCACCAGCACGCGCCCTTGCTGCATGACGGTGATCGTGTCGGAGATGTCCATCACGATGCCCATGTTGTGTTCGATCAGTACGACCGTGTAGTCGTCGCGCAGGCCGCGAATCAACTGCTTCATGTCGTCGAGGTCGTCGATGCCCATGCCCGAGGTCGGCTCGTCGAGAAAGATCGCCTTGGGGCGCGCGGCGAGCGCCATGCCGACTTCAAGCCGTCGCTGCTGACCGTGCGACAGCGCGCCCGCCGACACCTCGCTGAACCTCTGCAACGCGAGCCGCTCAAGCACGCTGTCGACGATGTCCGCATGCGTAAGCGCGCCGTGCGGCGGCGTCCACGCATTCAACGCACGCACCGCGTCGACACCTTGCGCGGCGAGCCGCAGATTTTCTCGCACGCTCAGATTGGCGAACAGGCTCGTCACCTGAAACGAACGCGCGACGCCGCGCCGTACGCGTTTATGGTCCGGCTCGTGCGTGACGTCGTGGCCGTCGAAAACGATCTTGCCTTCGGTGATCGGCAGCGTGCCGGTCAACACGTGAAAGAGCGTGGTTTTGCCCGCGCCGTTCGGACCGATCACGGAATGCACCGTGCGCGGCATGATGTTTAAAGTGACATCGGAGAGCGCCGTGAATTTGCCGTAGCGCTTCACAACGCCACTCGCTCGCAGAATGGCTTCGCTCATACGGGCTCCTTGTCTGCGTCGGCGGATGATTTGCGGCGTAGCGATTGCCAGATGCGTTCGCCCAATCCCCACAGACCGCGCTGCATGAACAGGCTGACGGCAATCAGCACGATGCCGAGCAGCAACAGCCAGCGCGGCCACAATGTGGAAAGCCAGTCGGCGAACAGCACGTAGAACGCGGCACCCAGTACGGAGGCGAACAGATTGCCTGTGCCGCCGATCACGGTCATCACGAGAATCATCTCGCTCGTGTGATAGTCGATGTTGGAAAGCGGCGCGATGCCGGTCATCAGCGCGTGCAGCGCGCCCGCCAGACCCGTGACCGCGCCGGAGATCACGAACGCCATCAGCTTGAAGCGTTTGACGTCATAACCGACCGCAGCGGCGCGCGCTTCATTGTCGCGAATCGCGAGCAACGTACGGCCGAAGACAGAGTGCGATACGCGCATCAACAGCCAGAACACCACGAGGAACAACACGGCCACGAAACCGTAGTACTGCCACGGCGAGGTCAACGGCACGATCGTTTTGCCGAATGGTCCGAGCGCCGGGCGCGGGATGTCGAGCAAGCCGTTGTCGCCGCCGGTCAGATCGGGCGTGGTGTAGGCGAGGAAGTAGAACAGTTGGCCGAACGCAAGCGTCAGCATGACGAAGTAGGTGCCGCGCTGGCGAATCGAAAACCAGCCGACCAACGCCGCGGCCGCCGCGCCGGTCACTACCGATGCAAGCAACGCCACCGACACCGGCAAGCCCGTTTTGGTGAGGACCAGTCCCGCGCAATAGCTGCCGAGCCCGAAGAAAATGCCCTGTCCAAACGAAAGCAAGCCTGTGTGCCCAAGCAGCAAATTGCAGCCGAGAGCGGCGAGTGCGAACACGAGCACTTCAGTAGCCAGCGATCCGGAGCGCAGCGTCAGCGGCAACACGCACACGACCAGCAATGCCAGCAGCAGGAAGCGATAGCGATGCAATGAATGCTTCAGGCCCGATTGAGCCCTTGCGGAAGAAGCGCTCTGCACGATAGGTTTCGACGTATCGATCATGCCGCCCTCCCGAGCAAACCGTTCGGTCGCAGCAACAGGACAGCGGCCATCGCGACATAGATCATCAATCGCGCGCCTTCCGGCCACAACGTGCTCATCACGCTTTGCACGATCCCCACCAGCAATCCGCCGACCAGCGCGCCAAGAAAATTACCCATGCCGCCGACCACCACCACGACGAACGCGACGCTGAGCGCTTCGATACCCATGAACGGATCGACGCCGCGAATCGGCGCGGCGAGCACGCCCGCCAACGCGGCAGTCGCAGCGCCGAGCGCGAACACGAGGCTGAAAACGCGCAGCACGTTGATGCCGAGCAGCGAGACCATCTCAGTCGATTCGCTGCCCGCGCGCACCGCGCTGCCGAGCCGCGTGCCTTCCAGCACCCACCACAAAAGCGCGGCCAATACCGCCGTGAAGCCGATCACGAAGAGACGGTACTTCGGATAGACGAAGCTGCCCCAGATCACCACGCCGTTCAGCACGTCGGGCACGGCCACGTTATCGCCGAGCGGTCCCCAGATCAGGATCGCACATTCCTGTACGACGAGTGCGAGACCGACTGTGACGAGGATATGAAACTCATGCTGCTGCGCATAGACGTGCCGCAGAATCAGTTTCTCGACGACCCACGCAAGCGCGCCCACCACGATCGGCACGACCACGAGCGCGGTCCAGAAGCTCATCGACCACTGCATCGCCTGATAGCAGAAGTACGCGCCGAGCAGATAGAACGCACCGTGCGCGAAATTCACGAAGCGCAACAGGCCGAACACGATCGACAAACCGACCGCGAGCAGGAAATACAGCATCCCCACTCCGATACCGTTGACGATCTGCAGGAGATAAACGTTCATGGCGTCCGTCTAAAGGGTGGTGCGAAGGGAAAACCGCGGTACGGTGGTGCGATATGCGCGCCGCGCTCGCATGCGGCACGGAGGCGTCAGGCCATCTTGCAGCCGGTTTTGTCGAGCGGCAGGAACGATTGACCTGAGCTCACGATATCCGCGTAGTCGTCGGCGTTTTTCATCTTGTTCTTCGCCTTGCCCTTCAACAGATAATAGTTCTTCAGCACCTGATGGTCGCCTTTGCGGACTTCTTCCGGGCCCGTCAAACCGTCGTATTTCATGCCTTCGAGGGCGGCGATCACTTTCTTCGGATCGACGTTGCCTGCTTTTACGATGCCGTCGAGCAGGATCTTCGTGCAAATATACGAGCCTGCGAGGCTGTAGTTGGGGTTTGCCTTGAATGTGGCATTCGAACGTTTGACGAGATCGCGGTTGAGCGGCGAATCGATATCGTGCCAATACTGTGCGCCGAAATAGACACCTTCGCACAGGTCCGCGCCGAGCGATTCGAATTGCTCGAGTCCGGACGCCCAGGCCATCAAAATCGTGCAATTGTTCTTCATGCCGAAGCTCACAGCCTGGCGCAACGTATCGGACGATTGCGAGCCGAAGTTCAGAATCAGCAGCACGTCAGGCTTCGCAGCGACTGCGTTCGTCAGGTAGCCGCTGAACTCCTTCTCATTGAGCGAGTGGTAGCTGTTGCCCACATGCTCGATGCCCTTCTCTTTGAAGATCGCCTTGGCTGCCGAGAGCAAACCGTCGCCGAACACGTATTGCGGCGTGATGGTGTACCAGCGTTTCGCTTTGGGCATCATCTGGATCAGTGGACGCACGGTCTGCTCGATCGCGCCGTAGGTCGGCACGGACCAGCGGAACGTGGCGTCGTTGCAGTCCTTGCCGGTGATTTCGTCCGCGCCTGCCGTCGTGATGAAAATGCCGCCTGCTTTCTGGACTTCCTTGCCCATTGCCAATGCTTCGGAGGACAGAATACCGCCGGCAAAGAAGCGCGCATTCTTCTGTTGCGCGATTTCCTGCACACGGCGTACAGCGGTTGCGGGCTTGCCTTCCGTGTCGAGCACCGTATATGCGAGCGGTTGACCCAGCACCTTGCCGTATTGCTCGATAGCGAGCTTCATGCCGAGGTCGGCGTATTTGCCGTTCGCCGCGAATGGACCCGACATCGGCACCGGACAGGCGAACTGCAAGGTGCCGGCCTGCGCAAACGCGCTTCGCGCGACCAGCGAACCCAACGTCCCCGGAACGGCCGACAACGCGGCCAGCTTCAACATATTTCGGCGATTCAAAATGACGCTCCTTAGGAAAGAGACACGCACTGACCGACTACGAAACTGCACGCATTGCGCGAACGACTACTTGAGCTTGCTGGCCGCAGTGAAGTTTTCCACCGCATCGGCTTTGTTCTATTTATCATGATAAATAGGTTGGACTTGATCGTAGGTACAATAAATTCGGGTGTCAATAAGGCAAAATTCCTGGCGGCATCGAGGCAGCCTGCCGGGCTGCGACTGCGCCGGCGAATCGGTCGACGATCGTGCAGGACAAACTGGGAGCATCGAATATGGCCATGGACCGCGCCAAGGCTGGCGCCGCGATTGAGATCAAACAGCAAAAACGCGGCGATCTGGTCGCGGAAGAAATCAAGCGGCTCATCACCGAGAAAGACCTGAAGCCAGGCGACCGGCTGCCGCGCGAGGTGGAATTGCAGCAGCTCTTTTCGGTGAGCAAAAGCACGATCCGCGAGGCGTTGAAATCGCTCGAGGTGCAAGGTCTCATCAAAGTGACCACCGGCCCGAGCGGCGGCGGCATGGTGGTGGAAGTGCCGCTCGATCGCACGTTGCAACTTCTGCAAAACTATCTGTTCTTCAAGGACGTATCGATCGACGACATCTATACCGTGCGCAAACTGCTGGAGCCCGAGCTCGCGGCAGGGGCCGTGCCGCATCTGACGGAGCAGGACTTCGAGGCGCTCGACGCGAGCATTGCGTGTTGCGACCGACCGGCTTCGTCACACGGCGGGCAGGACATCGTGCGGCAACGTCAGGAGGACGTGAATTTCCACGACATCCTCGCGGCGGCGAATCCGAATCCGTTCCTGCGTTTTAGTTGCGAGTTGATCAATGAAATGATCCGTCAGCTCATCGAGTTTCGTAACGACACGCCGCAAGCTGAGCATGAACGGTTCGGTCAGGCCAACGTCAAGATTCACAAAGCGATTACGAAGGCAGCGCGTGAGCGTGATGTGGAGAAGGTGCGTGAGTTGATGGTGATTCATATGACCGAGGCGCCACGCTATGTGAAGCGGATGAAGGGGAAGCTGCGTGGACGTCTCATCCTGGATTCGGAGATTCGGCGGCGCGTGCGGGCGCGAAGTGTGGCGCCGTCTGCGGATGAGGGTGATGAGGAGTGAAGCGGGGGTTTCGATGCGGGTTGCGGGTGGGTTGCGAGTTGCGGGTTTCAAGCCGAGGGCAATTCCGCTATGGACGCCGGTTGGGCGTCTTGCTTGGAGAGCGGAGACCGTCTGCTCTGACGAAGAGATGCAAATGGTTTGATGCGGCCGGCATAGGGCAGAAGGCTTGGCGCGCTCGCGATATCGGCGCCACGTAGCGCGGGATCCGGGTGGGTGAAATGCCTTTCGCATAAAGGAAGATCGAAAGGCATCGCGCTCAGGTTAGGAGGATGCAGGCGCCGGGCCCCGCGAGAGGGAATCGTGGCGAAAGCAGCAGCTAGTCGGCGTTCCAGTCGGTCCGCCTGTGGCATGCACGACGGAGGGCTCAATCTTTTGCGAGCCGCGCCGTTATTGCATCTGCACAGGCATAAACATTGGACCTTCATGGCACAACCTATTCCGTTTTCCCGCCACACTGGCGCTGCGCGTGCCCGGCATGCCAAGGCCATGCTGTTGCCGATCGCCCGGCAGACCGCCGACGACCTCGCACTGCGGGTCCATCTGGCACTCGACGCCTTGCGCCGCGGCGCGGGCAGCATGACCGACGCGCAAACGCTCACGCAGATCATGCTGTTGACGGGCTTTCTGGCGGAATCGGGTTTCGGCTCGGCGACCGGTGAGCAACTGGGTGCGGCGGAACGCGCAGTATCGGCGGTGTTCGATATCGGCCGTGAAACCGGCAATTGGAAACTGGATGACGCCGGATTCGCGCTTTTTGCGACAATCGCGACGAATTACGACCGGCAGTTGCACAGCGCGCCCCTTTGGGCGATTACCGATGCGAGCGAACGACTCGATCGGTTTACCGCGGGCATGTCGTATCAGACGCCGGCGCGTAAGCGGGCTTAATTGATCACGTGATGTGAAACGACGAGGGAAGCCTCGTCGACGAGGTTTATGCGACTGGTGAGGCGCACAGTGTACTGGCTGGGCGCGACGCGGTGAGCCGCGAAGGCGTAGATGTATTGACGGGCTACGCGAAACGCGCTGCGGATGGGGGATTGAGGGCGGTTT
>NZ_JARESS010000054.1:0-54431 GCF_046027915.1 Paraburkholderia sp. RL17-347-BIC-D | reverse complement strand
CGGCCGCCCTGGTGGAGGCGGCCGCTGCGCAATAGAACCTTCGAATGCAGCTCCCACACGCTTCAATGCACTCAAGTGACGGCAGCTGTTTGTCGGGAACCAACAGGCACGTGTTGTGCGCCAACCACCTAACGACATCCGAACATCCCGATGTTCGTGAGCCCGACTTTCTCGGCCATCGCAACCGGCAATATCGCGATTGTTTCTCGCCATTATTTGTCAGCCTCTTCATACATTGGTTCGAGTCTTCATGTGACGTCAACGGCGAAGTAAAAAGGCGTAGACGCATTAGATAAAGGCTTGTAGGAGAGACTTGCGACTGTAGCCGTGACCTATGCTTGGACGATACGGTGTCGTCATTACGATCCCGATCTTCATACCATTGCTAAGGTTTCCTGACGGAGATGAACCATGGCTATTGCGTCTGCAGGAACCTTCAAGTTACGTGAAATCTCCGATCTTCCGGCGCCGCGGGGCCTCCCGCTGATTGGAAATGCGCACCAGTTGACGCCATCGCGCGCGCATCTCATTCTCGAGCGGTGGGCGCAGGAGCTTGGCACGCCCTATCGTTTCCAGATCGGCTCACGGCCTGTGACGGTCTGGGACGACACGGAGTTGTGTCATTCGATTATGCGCGAGCGGCCAAACGGATATCGGCGGTATTCGCCGATTGAGGAAAATCTTGACGAGATGGGCAGCAACGGCGTGTTCTCTGTCGAGGGCGCCGCATGGGAGCCGCAACGAAAGCTGGTGATGCAGGCGCTTTCCGTGGCGCATATCAAGGCGTTCTACCCCACCCTGGCGGCCATCACCGAGCGCCTCAGAGTACGGTGGGAACGCGCCGCGCGCAGCGACCGCGTGGTCGAGATGACCGAAGATCTCAAACGCTATACGGTCGATGTCACCAGCGCGCTCGCGTTCGGCGACGATCCGGGAACCCTGGAGCAGGACGGCAACGTCATTCAGGAACATCTGGCGTTGATTTTTCCCACGCTAATGAGCCGGATAAACGCTCCGTTCCCCTATTGGCGATACGTCAAACTGCCACGCGATCACCGGCTCGATCACGCCTGGCGGAAGTGCATCGCTACGTGCGCTTGACGATGAATCGTGCGCGCGAGCGCATTCGAGACCAGCCTCATGACGAACCCGGCAATTTACTCGAAGCCATGCTGCAAATTCGCGACACACCGGGCTCTGGTATCACCGATGACCAGGTGGCGGCCAACGTGCTGACCATGTTGCTCGCGGGCGAAGACACCACGGCGCATTCGATCGCGTGGGCGCTTCTGTATCTGAGCGCCGACGAAGCGTTGCAGAGTCGGGTTTCAAACCGGTCACGCGCCGTGTTGGGAGCCGCTGGCGTGTGCCCGACTTACGAAACACTCAAGACGCTCGACCTGTGCGAGGCCGTGTGCACTGAAGCGAGCCGGTTCAGGCCCGTAGTTCCCGTTCATGCGTTTGAGCCGCTGCAGGACGTCGAGCATCGCGGGATTCACTTGCCTGCCGGTTCCAGAATGTTCTTCTTGACGCGCCCCTCCATGCTGGACGCGAGCAATTTCGAGCATCCGGACAAATTTGATCCAGAGCGTTGGATGCATGAACGAACACCGGAGCGCGGAGCGCACGAGACGCGCGCGCATTTGCAGTTTGGCGGGGGACCGCGGGTATGTCCTGGCCGGCATCTTTCGACGGTCGAAATGCGGCTTGTTATTTCAATGTTATCGGCCGGGTTTGTTTCGCAACTTGCAGTCGATACGAGTTCTATTCGGGAAGTGGCCGCGTTTACGATGGTGCCGGATAGGATGCCAGTGCGGCTTTATGTACGGCAGTGAATGTCCGTTGGCAACTCGTGGGCGCGGTCGTTGAGTCGTGAAAATGTGATTGATGTCTCGTGGCAACAGATATCGCGTAACGCTCAAAACAACCCTGGTTTGTCTGCTGTACGTGCTTCTTGGTTTCCTCAGGAGACCGCTTCAAGCCGTCGCATCCGCCTCGGCAATATGCCGCACGATCATCGCGTTGACGCTGTCGGCGTGTGTAAGCGGCCCCATGTGTCCCGCACCCTCGACGATTGCAAGACGCGCCGCGGGCAGCAGCATCGGCAGCCGCTCGGCGATCGCGCGCGTCGGGACGGGCGCGTGCTGGCCGCGCATGATCAGCGCCGGGACACGCAGGCCGGTGTATGCGCTTGCGGGCGTGCGTTCGTCGAGCAGCGCGCGAAAGTCGAGCGGCGCCTTTGGCGCCCAGCGTGTGAGTGCCGCCTGCACCGAGGGCCGCAACGCTTCCCATGCGCCCCGGCCGCCCCAGTAATCGACGAATGAAGCCGCCGCGCCCCGATAGTCGCCACAGGTCACGCCATCGGCGGTGCGCTTCGAGATGGCGATGATTTCCGCGAGCGCGTACGCTCCGTGCGCGCCCATCACCTTCAGCAGATGAAACGCCGAGGGCTCGTAGAGCGTGATGCTCGCGATGCGCTCCGGCCGTTCGACGGCCGCGCGCAACGCCACGCCACCGCCATACGAGTGCCCGACGAGATGCACCTTGCCGCGCGAGGCGTCGATGATGCCGATCGTCCTCGCGGCCTCGTCGGCGAGCGTGAACGCGCGCTCGCCGCTCCACGGGCCCGTGCTATCGCAGCCGTAGTGCTCGGGCGCGACGAACGCGTGGCGCGAGCCCAGCGCTTCGCCGAGCTTGCGCCATTGCGCCGCTCCCGAGCCGGAGCAGTGCAGTGCGATCACCGACGTTGCGGATGAGAAGGCTTGCGAAACGATAGTGCTATTCATGTCGTTCATGGAACTCAGGAGTTGGGCGCACGGATGCCGGATCGCGGAAGTCTCTACTATCGGCGCGGTGCGGGCGGCTGGCTATGATCGAGACGCCGGAGCGCATGTCCAGGCGTCCAAACTGATTGAGAGAGGGCGCGTTGGTTTGTCGCGTCAGCGGTCAATCTCCGTTAAATGCATGCGGCGTTCGAGTTCGCCCATGTCGGCGGCGGACGCGAGATATTCGTCACGACGACTGTGTTCAGCACGGTCAAGTGCCTTTTTCAGCAACGGGTAAAGATAGATGAGCAAGATAAGCAAGACGTCCTCCGGTTGGCGACCTGGTTGATTGCGTATCGCGCACGAACGGGCACGACACGTGGGTTCCAGGCGTGCATCCGGTGGGGACATCCGAGTTCGATGGATGGGCGGGTCGTGCTACGGCTGGACGCAGCGTAATGCAGAGTCCATGCCAAATTGCAGCGAGCCTTGTCTGGCGGACGTTTGGCGATATTTGAGGGGCGCGGATGGGGCGAAGTGTCGTCGCGCGGCCGACGAATATTCGAGTGGAAGTCGGGCCGCGACAGACACGTGCTCAGTACGTGGCACGCTATACCAAGCGCCACGCTTCGGAAAGGGGCAAGAACTCAGTCACGAGTTCCAGTGTGAACGCCCGACTACTGCGCGATGACATCGAGCATTCACTATCCATTTAGAACTGGTGGCGAACACCCACCATCGCACCCGTTTGATCCACCCCGGGCAATGGCGTAGAAGCGGGTGGAATCACGCCGCCATCAATCGTGAACGCGGCGTTGCGCTGGTTGAACATACGCCCTGCTGTGACGTACACGGAAGTGCGCTTGGACAATAAGTACGACACACGCGCTGCGATCACGGAAGCTCCCGCGGAACTCCCACCGTTCACGGAAATATGTCCGAACTGAGCGTCAAGCGCGATTTGTGGAACGGGAAAATAGGTCCCGCCAAGCCACCAGTAGTTGCTGACCGCGTCGACAACAGTCGGCGTCTGCACCCCGTGATTAATTCGATGAAGGTATCCCGCACCGATCGTCGAGGTACCCAGTTTCACGTAGCCGTCGATGACGGCACGCGTATCAGTTTGCGAGGTATTGGGCTGGGGCGAGCCAGGGCCGCCACCGCCGTAATTGCGGTCAATCGCCGTCGCCACGCCCCATGTCGCCGCTTCATATTTCACCATGGCAGACATTGACTTGCAGGCCCGCCAGTCCGTCGGCGACTGCCCGGCGCACCCGCCGGCCGGCGCAGAATCCACCGCGTCGCGCCCGAACGAATAAGTCACGCCCACGGTCAGCCCCGATGACGTGAACGTGTAGGCGACCGCGTTGTCGAGCCGCGCTTGAGACAAGTACGGGTCCAGATCACCGGCGGCATAGACATTCGGCCCCATCGTGTCACCCGGCAAGGCCCAATAGATCTGAGAATATTGCCGGCCTAAAGATAATGTCCCCCACCGCCCTGAAAGTCCGACATATGCCTGCCTGCCAAACAGGCGACCACCCTGATTCAGCGTTCCCTGTGACGGGGCGAAGCCCGACTCCAATACGAAAACCGCGCTGAGACCGCCACCCAGATCCTCCTTGCCACGCAAGCCCCACCTCGAGGGTATCGATGCCGTGAGCGACGGCATACGCACGACGCTGGACTGGTGAGCACCGACATTTGTCACGTACTCGATACCGGTATCGATAATCCCATACAGAGTGACAGAGCTCTGTGCCTGCGATGCTCCCGGCGCACATGCCGCAAGAGACGCGAGTCCCCACCAAATTGTCTGACGCCACGAGAAGGCACGTCCCGTCCGACCCAGCCTCGAACTCATCATCTGTCTCCCTTTGGTTAAATGCTTCCACGGAAGATAATTTTTTGTCGTCTTCCCTGTCAAACGATTTGCCGTCGGGAGATACCCGCATCTGGAACCTCTGAGGCTTGGCATCGTCAGAAATAACGAGCCTTACCCACGAAATTCGCTGTGTTTGTCGAAATTTTCACATATTGGCGTTTGCCCTACCTCGACACTCATCGCTCAGAATAGTATCTTCCGTGGAAGACGTAATAGATTGACGTGATCAATTGAGCAGGAGTTCGTTGAAAAATGAAGCAATTGAAAGATCACCAGACAAACCACGGTCGCGGTGCCGCACCGTCACCGAACCCAGCGTGGGAGAAGGATCGCGTGCTCTCCGGCTTCGCCTGGCATGATGACTACGCCCTTGGCCATCAGGCGATGGACGAGACCCATCACGAGTTTGTCGCGTGTGTACACACGCTGCTGACAACGGACGACGAAAATCTCGAGAACGCGCTCGAAGCGTTTGCCGAGCATGCGCGCCGCCACTTTGATGACGAGGACGCCTCGATGCGCGAGACAGCCTACGGTTCAGCGGGCTGCCATATCGACGAGCACGCGGCCGTGCTCCGATCCCTCGACGAGGTACGCACCATGTTGGCTGATGGACGGACCGAGGTCGTCCGCTCTTTTGCCAGAGCGCTGGTGGATTGGTTTCCGGAGCATGTGCGCGTGATGGACCAAGGTCTGGCGCGCTGGCTGGTTCAGCGACAGTTGGGCGCCTCGCCAGTAGTCATCCGGCGTCGGCTTCACATCGCCGCATGACACGCTCTCCTCTCTTTACGGCTATATCCGTCATGGAACACAAATCGACCCCTATGAACACTTTGCTGCAAGTCAAAGTCTCTGCCAAAACCTGGCCGGCGGACGACATTGCCGGCTATGACCTCTCGCCATTGGCGGATAGTGCACTGCCTGCCTTCGAAGCAGGCGCGCACATCGACCTACACGTGCCTGGTGGCCCCGTACGTCAGTACTCCTTGTATGAACTGCCGGGCGAATACCCCCGCTACCGGATTGGCGTGCTGCGCGATCCCCAATCCCGCGGCGGCTCGGTAAAGCTTCTCGATAACGTGCATGCGGGAGATACGCTCACGATCAGCGCCCCGCGCAATCACTTCAGCCTGCACAGCGGTCAAAACAACCGTTCGATCCTGTTCGCGGGTGGCATCGGTATCACGCCGATCCTCTGCATGGCGCAGCAGTTGGCGCGCGAGCACCGCCCATTCGCGATGCACTACTGTGGGCGCACGCTGTCGCGCATGGCTTTCGTCGATCGCCTGCAACAAGCGCAATTTGGCGACGATTCGCAGATGCACGTGCACGTCGATGACGGCGCCCCCGACCAGCAACTCGATGCCCGCTCCGCGATAGGCTCGCCCTCTTCCGACAAGCATCTTTACGTGTGTGGACCCAACGGCTTTATGGACCACATCCTGCAGACCGCGCGCGAACTCGGTTGGGACGAGGGACACCTGCACCGCGAATATTTCGCGGCAACGCCAATCGATTCTTCAGAGGACGGACGGTTCGAAATCGAGATCGGCAGCAGTGGCCAGGTCATCGAGGTTCACGCGGATCAAAGTGCCGCGCACGCCTTGCTCGACGCCGGTTTCAACTTGCCATTGTCTTGCGAGCAAGGAGTTTGCGGCACCTGCATGACGAAGGTGCTGGCCGGCGCACCCGACCATCGAGATCTGTATCTGACGGACGAGGAGCGGGCACGCAACGACAGCTTCATGCCGTGCTGCTCGCGCGCCAAGACTTCCCGGCTGGTGCTAGATCTTTGAGGCCACCTGTTACTCACTGCCTGACACTGTAGCGAGGGGATCAACATGTTGACCAAGCAAGATAACGAATTGATGTGCCGTATCGGAGTAGGTACGGCCATGGGCGAGGCAATGCGCCGCTTCTGGCTGCCCGTCATCCAGTCGTCGGACATGCCGCAGGCGAATGGAGAGCCGCAGACGATAGATCTGCTGGGTGAGCGGTTTGTCGTGTGGCGCGACCAGCAGGGTCGCCCCGGCCTCTATGCAGAGGGCTGTCTACACCGGGGTGCTTCAATGCAGTTGGCCCGTTCGGAGGGCGATGGCCTGCGCTGCATCTATCACGGCTGGAAGTTTGCGGTGGATGGGACTGTCCTCGAGACCCCGAACATCGAAGACCCGAAATTCAAGGAGCGCATCAAGGGACGAACCTATCCAGTGCGGGAAGCGGGCGGCATCGTCTGGGGTTATCTGGGTCCCAAGGGTGAAGAGCCGCCCTTCCCGCACACGGCCTTCATGGACCAGCCGGACTCGCACCGCATCAACGCCTGCGCGGTCATCAACGCCAATTTCGTTCAGGTGATGGAAGGTCTCGTCGACTCATCGCATTTGACCGTCCTCCACAGTTCCGCCCTCGCGAGGACCAACGACTCCGATCTTGACTATGCGAAGAAGACTTCGCACATGCAGTTCGACGCAACCCCGAAGATCGAAGCAGACGAAACGGACTTTGGTTTCCACTATGTCGCAATCCGCCAAAACGGGGACAAACGTATCGCTCGAGTAACCGCATTCATCGCACCTTGCTTCATCGCCAACGCGAACGGGGATGTCTGGCTTGCGATCGTCCCGGTTAGCGACGAGCGCTGCAACCTGTATCACGTGTGGTGGGACGCCGAAAAGCGCATTGGCGTAGAACCGTTGCGCAGTGAGCAACTCACGTTCGTGGGCCTGGATCAGCCGACGCTGCGCAAGTACGGGATGACGACCGACACCTGTGACTCGTCGGCCGCGATGTCCGTCGCCAATGGCTATCGCCAGGACCGCGTGCAGCAGCGCAATGGCCACTTCACCGGTTTTGACGGCATCACGCAGGAAGACGCCGCGTGCAGCGTTTCAAGCGGCGCAATTCGCGACCGGTCGCAGGAAATGCTATCCACGGCCGACATCGCGATCAGCCGTCTTCAGCGCTGCTTGCTGGCGTACGCCCGGGCGGCCCGTGACCAGCAGGAGATAGCGGCGCTGCGAGCGAACGCTGGCAGCGCAATAGGCGTGTCCGGTGAGATCGGTATCGACGAGAACTGGCGCACCCTGGTTCCGCACCATCGGATCGTTTCGTCCCATGGTGCACGTGCAGAGCGCAGTTAATAACGAAAGTCAGGAAAGGAGCATTAAATGTTGAGCCACGCAGACAACGAGATTCTTTGCCGTATCGGTCCGGATACCCCGGGAGGAAACTTGATGCGACGCTTCTGGCACCCGGTGTGCACCTCGGCCCAATTGCCGCATCCGGACTGCGCGCCACTGCGCGTCCGACTGCTCGGCGAGAACTATGTCGCGTTCCGGGACACCGAGGGCAAGGTCGGCTTTCTGGAAGAGCTGTGCATGCACCGGGGCGCATCGCTCGCACTGGGAAGGGTCGAGGAAGGCGGCATCCGCTGCCTCTATCACGGCTGGAAGTTCAGCGCGTCCGGCACCGTCATGGAAACGCCGAACCACGCCGATCCGAAATACGCTACACGGATGAAGGCGCCGGCCTTTCCAGTGCGCGAGGAAGGCGGCATCGTCTGGGCGTATGTGGGCCCAATCGAGTTGCTCCCGGCGTTTTCCCGCTATGCCTTCATGGATGCGGAACCGAACCACCGCGTCGTGCTGCGCGTCAACGTCGCCTGCAACTATCTGCAACTGGTGGAGGGTGGGGAGGACAGCTCTCACGTCGGCGTGCTGCATACCAACATGGCACGCCCCGGCTGGAAAGACAACGAGTTCACACGCAACCCTGACGTAATCAATCCTGCTGCGCTTGCATCCAATGACCTTGAACCGGCTCTGAAAATCGAAGAGACGGCCTTCGGTTTCCACTATGTCGCGCTGCGCAAGACCAATGAGCCGGGAGTCCGTAATGCACGCGTAGTCCCATTTATCGTCCCGTACGGCCGCATCATTCCTGCCCCGGCGTTTCAGTTCACCGTCCTCGAAGTCCCCGAAGACGACACGCACACCAGCACCTACATCGTCGTTCATGGCGACGCCCCGGTGAGCGAAGAGAAGATCATCGAGTTGCTCGGGCTGAACGACTGTACGTACTATGACCGCAAGAATTGCACGTTCACGGCTAGCTGGAACGACACCTTCGGCCAGAATCGCGAGCTGATGAAGGAAAGCTGGACCGGATTGCGCGGCGTCGAGGTGGAGGACGCCACGATCGGATTGTCTCAAGGGCCGCTCTACGACCGTTCGCGCGAGCATCTGGTGCCAGCCGACCAGGCTGTCGTGCGGGTGCGCCGCGTGCTGCTGGATTCGATCAAGCGTGTGACGCAGAACCAGCAGCCGCCCGCGCTCGGCCTCGACCTCCGGGGCGTGAGCGCCTGTGACCGACAACTCGAAGACGGTGTAGCCTGGCAAGAGCTGCTGCCTTCACATCGCCAGGTAGTGGCAGCCTGAGGAGGAGACTCGCATGAGCAACAACATCCATAACGACGTTCCGGACTACTTGTCCTTGTTACGACTCGACGGTCGCGGTTTTGTAGTGCTTGGCGCCGGCCAGGGTATCGGCGCGCAGACCGTTCATGCACTGGCTCAGGCCGGTGCTCGCGTGCTCTGCGTCGATCGCGACGAGACGCTCGCCCGGAACATTGCGGACGCCGTGGCCGGGATACCGTGCGTGGCGGACGCAACATCCCGCGTCGACATGCAACGCGTGTTCGACACCGCGCGGCAGCATTTCGGCCGCGTCCATGGCGTCGTCGATATCATCGGTGTCGCGGGAATCAAGCCGCTATCCGCCGTCGACGATGAGTCGTGGGACCAGCAATTCGATATCGTCGTACGCCACGCGTACCTCGCGATTCAAATTGCCGGTGAAATGATGAAGGCCGATGGTGGAGGCACCTTTGCGTTTGTCGGCTCGCTCGCCGGCGATCGCGCGGTGCCGAACGAGGTTGCCTACGCGGCCTCGAAGGCGGCATTGCATCACCTCGTGCGCTGCGCGGGTGTTGAGTATGCCCCCCACAACGTGCGCATCAATGCAGTGTCTCCGGGTTTCGTCCGCACGCCGCGACTGAATCAGCGTCTGGACGAATCGACGTGGAACACAGTCGGTCGTGCGATTCCGATTGGCCGGGCCGCCACGCCGGCGGAAATCGCGGGCCACCTGCTATTCCTTGCCTCCGACCTGAGCGCCCATATGGCCGGTGAGATCATCACTGTGGATGGCGGCCTCAGCGTCGTTGCCGCCATTCCCGCCATTACGTTCGCTCCCTCCACGACCCCGACTCCCTGAAATCAACGATGTCTTCTTTCTCTCAAAACCATATCCACCCGTCGCTTCGCGCTATTGCCGCAAATGCCGCAGCGAAACCGAGCATGGCGGAGGTGAGCCCCGAGGAGGCGCGTGCAGGCATCGCCGCACGCACTGCCGCACGGGAGCCCGGCCCCCGTATCGACAAGGTTTTCGATTTCATGATTCCGGGCCTCGACGCCGAAATCCCCGTACGCATCTACCATCCAAAGGGCGCCACAGGGGTCACGATGGCCTTTCACGGCGGCGGATGGCTGATGGGCAATCGGGACAGCTTCGACGCGGTATGCCGGCATCTGGGCCACGACTCCGGACTGGCGGTGGTCAGTGTCGACTATCGGCTCGCGCCTGAGCACCCCTTCCCTGCAGCGTTGGACGACGTGTGGGCCGCGACCTGCTGGGTCGCCGAGTACGGGCACACGCTGGGCCTTCCGTCCGAACGCTTGACCGTGTTCGGCGAGTCGGCCGGCGGCAATCTCGCGGCAGTGGTCTGCCTGCTTGCGCGGGACCACGCCAAGCCGCGCATTCTCGCCCAGGCACTCGTCTATCCTGCAACAGATGCTCGTCAGCAGATGGCCTCGCTATCCACCTATGCCGAAGGCTTCATGCAGCGCAAGGCCGACGTCGAGTACGCATTTCGCACGTACGCACTGGATCATGGTGTGACGCCCACAACCTGGAAGCTCTCGCCGCTCCTTGCCGACAACCATGCGGGACTACCGCCGGCCATCGTTATCACCGCCGAGTGTGATGCCGTGCGCGACGATGGCGAAGCCTACGCGCGGAGATTGGCCGAGGCGGGCGTCCCGGCGACGTGCGTGCGATACCTCGGCATGCTGCATACCTTTTATAGCATGCGCGGCCAATTCGACGCGGCGGCGCTGGCCCAGCGCCAGATAGCCGACATGTTGCGCAATGCGGTGCAAGCGGTATAAGGACGACTATCCTCCAAGCGGAACTACTCGGCCGCGCGCCTGATCTTTGACGCGCCGTCGGAAAATTTACGTACAATTGTGCGCGGCCATATTGAGCCAGTCCCGCTACAATTTGCCGGGAGTGAACATCCTTCCAGGGAAGTCATCGAGATGAGCATCGCAGCACCAAAGCGACCCGCGCCTACCCGAACCCGCAAGAATGCGGCATCGGAACAGTCGGAGCCCACCAGGAAAGCGAATCTTCCTGGTAGCAGCCTGATCGAATTCATCACGCTGCAGTGGCAACGCGAACACAGCGAGCTCGATCTCTCCAACTTCCTGCTCGCGATCTATTTCATGCGGCTCGGCACGCTCGTAGAACAGGCGTTTGACAAAATGTGCCAGGGCCTGTGTGGCATTAGCGGGTCGGACATGCGTGTGCTGCTGGCACTGCGCCGCAGCGGTCATCCGTACGCGAAACGCCCCACGGATTTGTATCGGGCACTACTCGTTACCTCGGGCGCAATTACCAAAAAGATCGACCGTCTCGCGAGCCTTGGCTTGGTGGAGCGTCAGCAAGACCCAAGTCACGGCGGCGGATTCATCGTCCATTTGACCAGGAAAGGCCTTGATGTCGTTGAGAAGGCGATAGTGAAGCTGGCGGAAGAGTCGTCGATCGCGCCCGCGATGGCACACTTTTCAGAGGCGGAACGCGCTGCGGGCAACGAGTTCTGCCTGCGGACACTGGCGTTAATGGAAGAATTGGTCCTTCCGGGTCTTGAAGAACCCGACAACGCATTGTCGAAGCCTCGGGTCAAGGGCACGCGCTCGCCACGCAGTCGTTGAAGATCCACTCATCTTCACATACTGAGACTCTCCATTCGCCGGTGCTGGTCGCCCACGGCGGCTTCGCCCTGGTCGTGCGGCGCCCGAATGTGCTCGATATAGTCGTTCGCGCTACGGCTCAATTGATCCGCCGGAATAACGTGATTCGCGCCCTGCAACGCGAAAAGAGGCAAATAACGCGCGCCGACAAAACGCGCCGTTTGTTCGAGCGGACGAAGCAGTTCGACCAGCGTGTGTCCCACACGGCCATCTGACTGATAAGCGGCTTCAGGACTGCCGGTCGATACGACCAGCCCTATTTCTTTGTGCGCCAGCCGATTGCCACCCGGACCGTATGCCCAGCCATAAGCGAGGACGTCGTCGAGCCATTTTTTCAGCAGCGGCGGAGTGCTGTACCAATACAGCGGAAACTGCAGAAAGATTCTCTCGTGGCTTTCGAGCAGCGCCTGCTCCGCCGCGACGTCGATATTCCAGTCCGGGTATAGCTCATAAATATTCCGAATTGTGACCGGACCCGGAGCTTCCTGGAGCCTGGATCGCCACGCCGCATTGATCTGCGACTCGGCAAGGTTCGGATGAGCGAGTATGACCAACGTTTTCTTGCTCATGATTTCCTCGCTCCATGACGGAAATCGATGCGCGTTCATAATGCGTTTCATGTCAGGCTCCTTGACGGATAAGAGGGACCCAACGACCCGGTGTCTGCGCAAGATCTGCCTTCGCGCTCCGGTGCGTCGATCCGTTGCAGACATTCTTGCCCGCCAGAGCGGCCCCGCCAATTCCCCAAACATGCGGGCAACGGGTGCAGCAATGCACAAGTCCGCGCACATCTGCAGCCTTGCAATTAAAGTCAATCGTAGGCGCAAAAATAGTTGATTGAGATCGGTCCAGTCCGCTTCTAATATCTTTGTCCAGCCGCGTCACCTCGAGATTCGGACGATCAAGAGAGAAAAGGAGAGCATCCGTGTTCGACTGGGAGGATTTACGCTATTTCATTGCATTTAGTCAGGAAGAATCCCTCGCAAAAGCGGCGCCGCAATTGAAGGTCGACCACGCGACCGTCGCGCGAAGAATTGCTTCACTCGAACAGGCCCTTGAACTCAAGCTAGTCGACCGCCCCCGCGCGCCTATGTTCTGACCACGGACGGCGAACGCATCGCAGAACGCGGCAAGGAAGTATGGCTCTCCATCCACGACGATCTGCGGCACGCGCCGGCCATCCGTAGCTTCATTCAGTTCATTGCCAACTGCTTCCCCGGCGACGGTTGGCGCCAACAGCACGTCACCAAAGATTGTGCATTTCTTCACGGACCATCCGCACATTTCGGGAATTGGCAGATAGAAGACCGGTAGCAATAATGAGTTCACCGATCGACGAACAACACGAGATGAATCGTAGATTTTCCGCCTCGTCGTTGAACGTCTTCTCTTCGATCTCTCAAGGAGCATGAAATGAAACGCGTATTGATCCCGGCTGTTGTTCTTGCAAGTGTCATCGCATCATCCACTGTGTTCGCCGCGCCTGCCGACTACGGCAAGACTCGCGCACAAGTGCGGGCGGAACTGATCCAGGCTCGTGAAGCGGGTTTACTCGACGCGCCCGATACCACGTACCCCACCGCTCAGTTGCGCGCAGCAGCCGCACTGCAGGCCGCTAACACGGCCGCCACGAACGCCAGCGCATCGGCCGTGGGTGGCAGCGTCGCGGGCCACTCTCAAAGCGGACGCCGCACCGTAACCGCGCCCGAAGCACGGGACAGCATCTATTTCGGTCAATGAACGTCGCTTAAAGGAAGCATGCGCATCGCCAGAACCCGATGCGCATTTCTTCACATGCGGCGTGCAGTAGTGAGGAGTTCCGTGACGCCGGTCAGGCAACTACGATGAACTCACCGTAACCAGTCAAGGAGTAACGTGATGGAACAGTTCAAGATGCGCATCGGCGGCGAGTGGCGCGGTGCGAGCGATGGTCGGACGTTCGAAAGCCTCAACCCCTACAACGGCGAGATCTGGGCCGAGGTGCCGCGCGGCACAGCCGAAGATGTCGACGCTGCGGTGCGCGCGGCTCATGCAGCGTTCAAGCGCGGCCCCTGGGCGACGATGACAGCGAGCCAGCGCGGCATGGTCCTGCACAAGATCGGCGATGCGATCGCCGCGCACGCGGAGGAGCTGGCCGACATGGAAGTGAAGGATAACGGCAAGCTGAAAGCCGAAATGCTCAAGCAGATGGAATATCTGCCGCAATGGTTCTACTACTACGGCGGCCTCGCCGACAAGGTTCAGGGCGACGTCACACCGTTCGACAAACCCGGCATTTTCCACTACAGCACGTTCGAGCCGCTCGGCGTAGTGGCAACGATCGCGCCGTGGAATTCTCCGCTGCTGCTCGCGGTTTGGAAAATAGCGCCGGCGCTTGCAGCAGGTAACACGGTCGTCATCAAGCCATCCGAGTTCTCGTCGGCATCCTCCATTCTGTTTGCGAAACTGTGTGAAGAGGCCGGCGTGCCGGATGGCGTCGTCAATATCGTGACCGGCTTCGGCAAAGAAGTCGGTGAGCCGCTCGTCGCTCATCCATTGGTCGCACGCGTCGCCTTCACCGGCAGCGAGGGCGGTGGTCGCCATGTGTACGAGAACGCGGCACGCTCCTTCAAGCGCGTTTCACTGGAACTGGGCGGCAAGTCGGCCAATATCGTCTTCGAGGATGCGAACCTCGACGACGCGGTGAAGGGCGCCGTAACCGCCATCTTCTCGGCAACGGGCCAGAGCTGCATGGCCGGATCACGCCTGCTCGTGCATTCGAGCATCCATGACGAATTCGTCGAGCGGTTGGTGAAGTTCATGCAGGACGTACGACTGGGCGATCCGATGTCGCCGGAGACGAACATGGGCCCTGTCTCGACCCAGCCACAACTCGAAAAGACCCTGTACTACATCGACGTGGCGAAACAGGAAGGCGCACGCCTCGTTCTGGGTGGCGGACGTTCGACGCGGCCTGGCACCGAGAACGGCTTCTTTGTCGAGCCGACTATTTTCGTCGATGTTCGCAACGACATGCGCATCGCGCAGGAAGAGGTATTCGGACCGGTCGTGGCGGTCATCAAGTTCGACACGGAAGAGGAAGCGATCGCGATTGCCAACGACAGCAACTATGGTCTGGCGGCCGGCGTCTGGACACGCGATCTTCGCCGCGCCATGACGGTGCCGAAACAACTCGAAGCAGGCAGCGTGTGGGTCAATGCGTATCGCCTCGTCAGCTATCTCGCGCCGTTTGGCGGTGTGAAAGCGTCGGGAATCGGCCGCGAGAATGGCATTCGTGCGATTTACGAATACCTCGAAGCCAAGAGTGTCTTCATCAACCCCACGCCGGGTGTCGAAAACCCGTTCGTGCTGGGCTGAGCGACTGTGTCTCCAGGACGATCGCCGACGTAGTCGCACGCCGGCGGTCGTCCTCATGCAAGGACACCGACTGCACACATTCTTCAACCAACGTCGACAGCAAGCAAAAGGGTTGGCAAGGCAATGCGTTCGAAGTGGATACCCTCTTATAGCCTCGTGATGTTCGCGGGCCGTGCGGCTCTCGCCGCGACGCTCGCGCTACTCTGTTCGCTGCTTCTTGGCCTGCACGAGCCGCATTGGGCCGCATGGACCGCGGTTTCCGTCGGGCTTCCAGCACGCGGGGACGGTCTGCTGAAATCGCTCAACCGGGCGATCGGAACGGCAATTGGCGCGCCAACCGGCGTTCTGCTTGCTTTCGCGGCGCACGGCAGCGAGCCGCTGCTCGTCGGCTTGCTGGCGGCATGGCTCGCCGTGTCTGTGTATGCAGGTCTCTCGCTGCGTCATTATCGCGCCTACGCGGCGGTACTGGCTGGCTACAGTGCAGTCATCATTGCCATGTCTCTCACGGACCAAACGGGTCAACTGTTCGAGGTGGGGCGAGATCGTTGCGCCGGTATTTTCATCGGCATCGCCAGCACTTTGCTCGTGCTTCTTTTGTCGCGCGACGTACAAAGCGGACATGCAAGCCGACGTATTCGCCGCGCGATTGCGACGGCATGCACCTGGAGCGCGGACCGGCTTGTCGGCTTGCCGCGCGCCTGGGCCGCCGACGGCACCGGCCCGCAACGGCTGCGCAGCCAGTTGAGCGACATCCTGGCGCTTGACGGCGCCGTTCACAGTGCAGTCGCCGAGTCGCCGGCGCTGTGGGCTCGCGCGGGCCGTTTGCACAAGATCGTGCCGGCACTACTCGATCTGCTCGTCGTGTCGAGAAGCGTCGAGCGGAACTTCGAAGAGGCTGCCGCCACAAATAACCCAATAAACGAAGAAGTCGAAATCGTCGTCGTCAAAGCATCCGTATTGCTCACGTCCATCGCTGGCGCACTAACTGACGATCCGGCGCACGACATCGAAAAGCTGCCAGGCTTTCGGCGCCAGGCGCAGGCATTGCGTGGCATGCTCGTATCCATTCAGGCGCGAAATGCGATTGAACGTCGGCGCATCGATCTCGTATCGGCACTCCTCGGCGCAACGGAAACCGCACTGAGAACTTATGCCGCGTTGACAGGGGAACAAGGAGGTGTCGATACAGAAAGCTATCCGCCCCCGGTCTACGCACTTGATCACAGCTACGCGATCGCTGCGGCGTTGCGCGCCGGGTTCGCGTTACTGTTAGCCGGTGCTATCTGGATTGCCACCGGTTGGCAAGGCGGACCGCTGTTCGTCGCGTTTACGGCGATTGCAATTGCCCTCTTCGCCATCCGGCCCGACCCGCGAGATACGGGTCGTCATTTTCTCGCGTCGGGCGCGGTTGGGGCCGGCGTAGCGTTCCTGTTCTATGCGACGGTCTCGCCGCATCTTCCTCACGCGATAGGCGTTTCGCTCGCCGAGGGCGGCATTGTTTTTCTTGGGATCGTTGTCGCGTCCGCGCTTTCGAACGCGTTCTGGGCGTCGGGTTTTTGCCTCGTGTTCCTCGTCGTGTCGGATCCCGAGTCCATTGCTCATACGACCACGGCCGCGATAAGCGCGCATGCGTTGGGTGTGCTGGCCGGCTCCGCACTGGCCGCGCTAGCCTTCCATCTTGTTCCGTCGCGCAGGCTTGAACAACAGTGGCGCAAACAGCGCCTCAAACGGATAGCCGACGCGATCAGGGCCTTGATCGCTTCACCCGTGGCGCGGCAAACGGTCGAAATGCGCCATGCGTGGCAATGCCGTAGCATCGATACGCTGGTGCGACTCGCGTTGCCCGCCGCCTCCGTCAAGGAGGTGGACGAGTACATGGCGTGGATAGAGATTGGATGTGAACTTCTCAAGCTGAAGGAAGCTTCGCGCGTCGAGCCGCTTCCGTTGAACGCCAGAAAGTCGATCGCCGACTTACTGACGGACCTTCAGAGTCTCGAACTGCAATCGTGGCACGTGCGGTTGATCCTAGCCGATGCCGAACTGCGCGACGAGAAGCTCGCCGGCGACCAGCATGTACTGGGGACTCGCGCGGTGGTTCTTGAACTTGCCTCGCTTATACAGCGCATTGCGGCGGCGGAGAGTTGCGACAGCGGCGCAGAGTATCAACTGAAATCCAGGAGCAATACTGTATGGCAATGAATACCGATACCCGCTTCTTCCAGCTTATGGCCGGGTCTTATGAGCGACTCATTGGGAAACCGCTTGTTCCCAAGGGATTAAGCGTCGTTCAGGGTGTTGAATGGCTTTATGCCGAAGCCCCGTTTGGCATTCTCGCGCACAACACCGCGGCTGATCCCGTGTTCATCTACGGCAACAAGCGCGCACAGTTCCTGTTCGAATACGACTGGGATGAGCTCACCTCGCTGCATTCGCGGCTGTCGGCTGAAGCACCGGAGCGCAGCGAGCGCCAGGCGTTCCTCGATCAGGTAGGACGCGACGGATTCGTTACCGGATATCGTGGCATTCGGGTCGCGAAATCGGGCAGGCGCTTCTGGATTGAACGGGCCACCGTGTGGCAACTCTTCGACGAAGATGGGACGTATCGAGGTCAGGCCGCGATGATCCCTGAGACGACCGATATTTGACGCATCGTTCAAATGCTTCCGCAGGCCAGTTGCGACGCGCATGCATCGGCACTGGCCTCGGACATTGCTTCCCACCGCCCTGGTTTTATCGACCCTTGAACTGCGGCTTGCGCTTTTCCGCGAAAGCCCGGCGCCCTTCGATACGATCTTCCGATTCTCTCATTGCGCCCCACGCCAACTCCGTGAATTCAAGCGCCTGGGTCAGTGGCACATTGCTGCTGGTTTCGGCAACCTTCTTGATCATCTGGACGGCCAGCGGTCCGTTACCCGCGATGATCCTTGCCAGCTCCAACGCTTTATTCATCAGGGATTCGGGCTCAACCACGTCCGACACCAGCCCAACACGTTCCGCGTATCCTGCGTCGACCTTGCCACCTGTCAGCAGCATTTTCATTGCGACGGCGGACGGCACCGCTTTCTGAAGCGCCTGAATGCCGCAGACGGCCGGAATGCTGCCCACGACCGCTTCAGGCAGGCCGAGCACAGCGTTGGTGGCGGCAATGCGCAGGTCGCACTGAAGGGCCAACTCAAGACCTCCGCCCAGGCAATAGCCATTAATCGCGGCAATCATCGGCTTGAAGATTCGAAGCGAACTGAGTTCGATCAGGCGAACGTAGACACCTTCAGCAGCGGCACGATCGATGGATTTGACGAACGACGAACCGAAGTTGGTCGAAGGCGGCAGCGTGTTTTTCAGGTCCGCCCCGACACAAAACGACTTACGCCCGGCGCCGGTCAGAACGATGACGCGAACTTCCTCGTCGTCCCGAGCCTCCGCCAAAACGGCGCGGAGTTCCTTCAGGCTCTCCAGATCGAGTGCGTTCAGTGCTTCCGGACGATCCAGGGTAACCGTTGCGATTCGATCCGAAACTGAGTAATGGATGGTCATGGCCTTGCTCCTCAAACACTCGGCGAGGACAGCGATCGCCCACCGCAGACATATAGCGTCTGTCCCGTGATATAGGACGACTCCCTTTGCGCGAAGAACAGAACCGCCTGGGCAATATCGTCGGGCGTTCCAATGCGCTGGACCGGAACCGATTTCTTCAGACGTTCCTGCAGTTCGACGTCGAATTTGCGAAAGAGCGGCGTGTCCACGATTCCCGGAGCAACGGCGTTCACCGTAATGCCAGCACTCGCCCATTCAAGCGCGAGACTCCGCGTGAGGCTTACCACGCCACCCTTGGCCGCCGAGTAGTTCGATTGCCCCACGCCACCCAGCCATGCCCGCGAAGAGATATTGACGATGCGGCCATAATTGGCCGGAACCATATGTTTCAATGCCGCCCGGCAGCACAGAAACTGCGATTTCAAATTGACGTCGATGACCGAATCCCACTCATCGTCGCTCATCTTGGTGATGCGTTTGTCTTTCACGATGCCGGCGTTGTTCACCAGAACGTCCAGCCGGCCCAGTCGCTCGGCGACCGCATCCACTGCCTGGTTCACGGATTCACTGCTCGTCACGTCCACTGGCATGCCTAGAACATCGGCCCCCGCGCGCGAAAGGGTTGTCGTGGCTTCATCGAGGCTGTCTAGGTCCATGTCAAACAGGACGATCCGTCGACCTTTCTGCGCCAAAGCCGACGCAATGCCGAAGCCAATGCCTTTGGCACCGCCCGTGATGATTGCGACTTCGGCGTCGCGACCAGTTTCAGATGAGTTCATGATGTTTACGCACGCGAAGAGATGGATGAACACGGCCGCCATGAATGCCGGCGAGCGCTCGGGGGCACCCAGTTGAAGAGTGGACCGATTGCGATAGATGCTATTGCGTCGCTGTTTGGCGGGCAAATCACTTTTTCGCCGAGTTCGATTGACTTTCACTGTAGCTAGTCCACGCGTTGTCACCACTCGTCGTTCAGTTCATCAAATGTCAACCCAAACAGCAGGAAATGTCGGTTGTACCGCCCAGTTCGTTGCCATATCGTTGAATCAAGATGCGGCGTGTGTTGCTACCACGCGATCAATCTGTCATCGGTCAATGGATAGACACCGGACGTTTGGGAGACTGGAATGTTGGACGGAATGCGAATTCTCGCGTGGGGCTCACGCAGTGCAGTTGAATTGAGTGCGAGTCTGCTTGGACACGCGGGCGCGCAAGTGCATGTTGCAGACCCTGACTCAACTCAGTCGTTCTCAGGGTACGACGTGGTGATCGTCTCGTCTGATACGGCCAGTTTTGCAGCGTGGGCGGAGATATCGAGCTTGAAGGTGTCTGGCAAGCTCATCGTCTGCGACATATGCGCTACGGGCCCCCAGAGTGCGAGGTTTGCAGGCCGTTGGACAGATGGGCAAATCCAGGCGATCACGGGCCTGATGGACACGACGGGCTTTGAAAGCGGAGAACCGGTGAGTATCGGTATCCCGTTCACCGAAATCTCCGCAGCGTTATACGCTGCGGCGGCCATAGCGGCGGCATCGCGAGTCCTTCGTGTGCAAGGATTCACACAGAACATCGACGTTTCCCTATTCGCCTGCGCGAGCAGCGCACTGACCACCTTTCTGCCGAAAGCGTTCACCCGCAGCAACGTTGAACGTGTCGGGAACCGGCACCCGGCGTGCGCCCCGTGGAACGCGTATCGGACACTCGACGGTTGGGTCCTGATTTGTACCAGCACCGAAGACCAGTGGCGAAAACTGAAGATCGCAATCAATCAACCGGCACTCGACGACATTCGCTTCGCGACCTTAAATGAAAGGGTCCGCAACGTAGATTCACTTGATCCGTTTATCGAGGCCTGGTCTTCCGAGTTGACTACCGATCAGTGCTGCGCTCTGTGCGAGAAAATCGGCGTGGCAGCGGGGCCCATCGTACCCATTTCGTTGCTCCATGAAGAGCCGAATTTCAAGCTGCGGCATCCAGTGGCCGCCGCACAGATTTTGGCGGGTGAAATCGGGAAGCACACGTATGCGGCGGTTACGCCGTTCCGGACATTCCCTCTGATGAACGACAGCGAGTTTCACGGTAATGCGCCTGAAACTCCGCGACGGTTGACTGCGAAATCTGCCGGTTACGTCGCAGGATTAGAGGCGCGACAAGGCCCAAATCCAACCGGCGCGTTGACGGGCGTCCGGGTGATCGAGATCGGGCAATACACAACCGCGCCTCTCGTCGGAAAACATCTTGCGGCGCTCGGTGCCGAGGTGATCAAGGTTGAGCCGCTGGAGGGAGAGGTTGCGAGAAACTGGTCTCCGGGACAAGACGGGTTGAGCTATTTCTTTGCCCTCAACAACACCGACAAGAAGAGCATCTCGCTGGATCTGAAGCAGGCATCTCACCTGCGTTACCTCGAAGCGTTGCTCGCCACTAGTGATGTCCTCGTCGAAAACCTTCGTCCGGGAGCGCTAGCCAAACTTGGCCTAGACCGATCCTCTTTGAAAGAGATCAATCCGGCGCTGATCTACTGTTCGATCTCCGGATTTGGAATTGAGTCCGCTTATCCGACGCGACCTGCGTTTGATACGGTCATCCAGGCGATGAGCGGCCTCATGGACCTCACACCCGATGGTGACGGCGCTCCTGTGAAAGCGGGCGCATCGGCAGCCGACATTCTCGGCGGCCAGGCGGCCTTGTTTGCGATAGTCGCCGAACTCGTTGGACAGTCGGAAGGAAGCGGGAGGTTCGTAGAGATATCCATGCAGGACGTGGCGGCGTGGAGCTGTCTATTCGCTGCCGGCAATCCTGCTTCGAAAAGCATGACCATTGCCTGTTCGGACGGATACGTCTCGGCCGAGGCAACGAATTCCGTGGAAATCGAAGTGGTCCATAGCCAGGCACCAGGCGCTCACTGTGAGGCGATGACTCGTGACCTCCTGATAGCAAAGCTTGAGTCACTGGGCATTGCAGCCGTGCCTGTAGTCCGCATGGACGAGCTAATGGACGACGCGGATTTTCTGGCGGATATATTGAGTGTCGGCCGGGACAATGAGGGGGCATTCTGGCCGCTCATAAAAATGCCCTATAGGCTGTCCCGCACGCCAGCAAAAGTTCGTACCGTTCCTAGCCGCCTTGAACCCGTGATGGTGCAGTTCACTGAAAAGCATGAGTCAACAAACGAAATACCTATCACCAATACGCACGAGAGTTGAAATGGCAAAGCGAGATTCAGTTCAGATCGCCGAGGAATTCTGGCGTGAAGTATGGCAGTTGCGTAATCCGAACGCTGCGGACCATCTGGTTTCGGAAGACTTCACCGTGACGTCCGGCGGTGTGGATATCAGATCGCGCGAAGCGTTCAAAAAGTGGGTGGCAGCATTCCTGTCGAGCATTGACGACTTTAAATTCAATGTCATCGAAACATTCCAGAACGAGACAGGCGACCGAGTGGTGACCCGCTGGCGTGTCACAGGCAAAAACAGGGGTTTCATGGGTTCTGAATCGTGCGGGTCGCCGATCGACATGACGGGGACTGCTGTCTTGCATGTTGGTGAAGACGGTCTGCTAAGACACAACTGGGTGGAGCGCAGCGCGTTAGAAGTGCTTCGGAGCCTGTCCGCGAAAAGTCGATCGTTTGAGGCCGGATCGGCGTCGACCTGTCGACGTTCGAATGTCCTCTGATTCGGCGACCGAATCAAGCTGAAGCAGCTACTTCGCCCAGTCCTCGCGCCGCGCCGGCGAATGAAGTCAACAACGGGTGGCCGGCCCGCAAATCCACGCGACACAGCCGGAATTCGCGGTGCCAATCTCGGCTTTCTTCTAAGCTCGGGCGGAGAAGGCTGTCGCACCGTTCGCAACTCCTTCCATACTTCCATCTCCTGCGTCATGTAGGCGCTTTTTTGCTGCGACAGCGACCAGCGTGTCGATGCCGCGCGGCCGCCGCAACGGGGAGTTCGGCGAATCGACCACCGTAGGTACGTGGTAACATTTCGTCATGCGAACGCTTCCGTCTCTCAACGCTCTGCGAGCTTTCGAAGCCGCGGGTCGGCTCCTCAGCGTCCAACTGGCCGCGGAGGAATTGCATGTCACGCCCGCCGCCGTTAGCCGCCACATCAAGCTGCTCGAAGATCAGCTCGGCGTGACGCTGTTTGACCGGGGACATCGATCGATAACGCTAACGCCGATGGGCGAGCGCTATCTCGTGGACATCGCGCGCGCCTTCGAGGCGATGCGCACTGCGACCGTCAATCTGACCGAGAGTCGACGCAGGCGGCACCTCAAGATCCGCGCATACACGACATTTTCGAGGAATTGGCTCATTCCTCGCCTTTCGTCGTTTCATCTTCAGCACCCGGATATCGAAGTGATTCTGACAACCTCGCTTCACGCGGTCGATTTCAACACCGACGATGTGGACGCTGCGATACGGTTGTCCCACGCGCCGTCATCCGACATCGGCTTTGATCGGCTTGTGCCGAACGAGCTCGTCCCTGTCTGCAGCCCGGAATTCCTGCATGCTCATCCGGACCTGACGGACGCGACGCCGGGGGCTCTGCGCACAGTACCTTTGCTTCACTCGCTCGCCCGCCGGGAAGATTGGGCAAAGTGGCTCGATGCCGCGGGCGTGAAAGGCGTCAATCCGCTCGGTGGTCTGAGTTATGAGAGTTCGATCCTCGCGTATTTCGCGGCCACGCAAGGGCATGGCGTCGCAATAGCGCAGCGTGTTCTGATAACAGAAGATCTGGATTCCGGCCGTCTCGTGATGCCGTTCTCCTTCGTTCTCGATGAAGGCGCGTTCACGTACTATCTTGTCTATCCCAAGAGCCGCATCTCGTCGCCCGAATTTACGGCTTTCCGCGAGTGGCTTCTCTCGGTGGGTGGCGGGCAGACCTGATCTGTCCGCCACTCTGACTGCCCGCACCGCCATCCTATCGGCGCGACGACGTGCGGTGCAGCAAGTCTCGAGATCAAGTCGAGAGGATGGTTACGAGAGCGACGGCCGAATCACCCGCCAGTTGACCACCATTGTTCTCGGCGAGTGCCACTTTGGCACCCGGACGTTGACGAGCGCCCGCCGTTCCCCGCAGTTGCTGGGTCAATTCGACAATTTGCGCGACACCTGTCGCCCCGACCGGATGACCACGGGAAAGAAGGCCGCCGCTCGGGTTGACGGAGATGCGACCACCGATGTCGGTGTCACCCGAACGGATTAGTTTGGCCGCATCGCCCGGCGGACAGAGGCCGAGATTTTCGTAGTGGATCAGTTCGGCCGGCGCGGAGGCGTCGTGAAGTTCGACCACGTGGACATCGGACGGCCCGATTCCCGCTTCTTCGTATGCCGCTCTCGCCGCTCGTACCGCAACGAGATCACCCGAGCCATCGGCTTTCGCGGATACGATCGAACTTGCGCGAATGTAGACAGGACGAATATCGTGCTTCTTCGCGTAATCTTCCGAACAAATGAAGAGCGCGGCTGCGCCATCGCCAATCGAGGAGCACATGAACAGAGTGAGCGGATTGCTGACCATCCGACTCTCCAGGACTTCTTCGATTGTCGTTTCCTTGCGGAATTGCGCGACCGGGTTAAGGGAACCGGCGCGACGGCTCTTCACCACGACCCGCGCGAAGTCGCTCGCCTCTGCACCAGTCTTTTCCATCCATTTGCGAGCCTTGGCGGCATAAAGATCCATGAAGAGCGAGCCGGTACCGGCTGTCACGCCTTCAGGCAGCGGTTCCTCTAGATCGACGGCCTTCGCGAATGCACCGAACGAGACGGCCTTATCTTCGTGAGTGAGTTTCTCCGTACCGACCACCAGCGCCGTTTCGGATTGTCCGGAAGCGACCGAGAGCCACGCCAGATTAAGGGCTGAACTGCCGGAAGCACAGGCATTCTCGACGTTATACATCGGCTTGCCATCGAGCCCGGTATTGCGAAGCGACGATTGCGCGCGAATCATCTCCTGACCGGTAACAACGCCTGCTGCCGCGTTGCCGAAATAAATCCGGTCTACGTCGTTGACCGTAACGCGAGCGTCCTTGAGCGCGAGGCCGACTGCTTCCTCCGACAGTGACTTCAGATTCCGCTCGATAAATTTACCAAAGTGCGTCATACCGATACCGCCAATAACGACCTTACGCATTTCTTTCTCCATCAATTCCAAGAATGTTCCGGGAGGAACTCACTCCGAGGCACCCGCATTACCTACATCAATCCAGCACCTTTCCTTTCGTCTCGGGCATCACGGCGTATACGCAGAATCCGACTGCGCAAACCACCGCAATGTAGACCCATATGTAGTCCGAGAAACCCGCGTTCGACATGGCTGTCACGATGTACGGAAGCGTTCCGCCAAACAGCGTCGCTGAGATCGCGTAAGGCAAGGCGACGCCGGTCGCGCGGATTTCCGCCGGAAACTGCTCGGCCATCACCGCTGCGCAGGTAGCGGTAAAGCCTGACGAGAGCAACATGCCGATCGTCACAATGACCGTGTCCGTCCAGAAATCATTCGCGAGAAAATGGAGACTCGGCCACGCGAAGACTGCGGAACCGCCGGCAAACGCGAGCAGAACAGGCCTGCGGCCAATTCGGTCAGAGAGCTTTCCAAAAAATGGAATCGCAACGAGTGAAACCACGATTGAGATGACGCTGGCGCTGAAGCCGTCACGCAGCGGCAGACCCGTCCGCATGTGGGCGAACGTTGGGAACAGGACGAGCCAGAGATAAACAGACAGGTTCCCTGCCATGGCGATACCAATCACGCGCAACGCGGCGCGGCGATGTTCGCCCACCAGGACCAGAAACGGATGTCGGCGATGTTGATGGCTACCGGCTGTTTTCTTGAAAGCTTCGGTTTCTGAAACAGATAGACGCACCCACAGAGCCACGAAACCCATCAGGCCGGCAATCGCGAACGCAAGCCGCCAGCCCCAACTTGCCATGCTTTGTTCGCTGATACAGGATGTCAGCACGTAGCCGATCATCGCCGCGACAAGGACGCCGGCGTTCACCGCAAAGTGTTGCCACGAGCCGGTAAATCCGCGTCGCGAGGGCGCGGAGGACTCTATGAGAAAAGTGGACGCGGAGCCGAATTCCCCACCGGCTGCGAATCCCTGCACCAGCCGTGCGACAACAAGAATAATCGGCGCCACCATTCCGATTGCCGCGTATCCCGGACACGCTGCAATCACGAGGGAACTCCCGGCCATCAATGCGACTGAGAGAGCAAGACCATTCTTTCGTCCGTGACGATCAGCATAAGCGCCCAGAACAGCACCGCCGATTGGCCGCATGACGAATCCGACTGCAAATACCGCGAAGGCAGAGAGCAGCGATATCTTTTCATTGTGGGCCGGGAAGAAATGGCGGGAAAACAGCGAGGCGAATGTTGCATAGATGATCCAGTCGGCAAACTCGACGATAGTGCCCAGAGTCGCGGCAGCAATCGCTTTTTTCTGTTCACGCGTGAACGGGATCGGAGCTTCCACGGTAGCGTTGGACAAGGCGGTATTCATATCTGTCTCCATCAATCCTTATGGGTAAAGCGCATGGCTAGTCGCGGTGTCATGGACGTGGCTGCCCCATTCGCCACGCCTGGGTTCGTGGAGAGGATATTCAGCAGATCAAGCCATCATTGCCGGAGTTCTTGCCGGTGCCGCCCTGGCGACTTAGCACATGTAGGCATCGTAGGTTTGCGTGTGATTTCGACGCAAACTACTTTTTTTGCTGGTTGGATTGACTTTTTTCTGGTGCAGCGAGGACAGCAGGAATCGAGCGGTGCCATGTCTGACATGGCGCTCGGTGATGGGCATTCTGGCCTGTCGTCAAGGACGGGGCGATCTTCTTTCGCTCACGCCGAACGCGTTTATAAACTCCGCTGCCAGCCACGCGAGTCCCGGATCCTGATCCTTGGACGCAGCCCACATCAGCGCGACTTCATAGCCCGGCACGTCGAATGGCAATGGACTCATCGCCAGATCCAATGTGTCGCGCCAGACGCGGCCGATGAAATCGGGCACCGTGGCGATCGCCGGCGTGTGCCGCACGATAAACGGGCTAGTCGCGAAATTCGAGCTGGAGAACACCACGTCACGCTTGAAACCCTGCATGGCCAGTTGCTCGTCTATAAAGCCTTGCAGGCCGGCGCTGAACGAGGTGAGCACATGCCGGTGCCGCAGGAACTCATCCATTGACAGGCGCTTGCGGCGCGTCTTGACGAGCCGCGGATTGTAGACGCTCACGAAGCGCCACTGAAACAGCGGGCGGCGCCGCTGCCACTGCACGCATTCAGGGAACACGCCGACTGCCAGTTCGATCGCGCCCTCGTCGAGCATCGCCGCCGCGCGCGTCGAGTCTGTAGAGCGGGCGATCAGTTTCACGCCAGGCGCCTTGGTGGCCAGGCGGCCCATGATCTCCGGCATCAGCAGGACCTCGAGCGAATCGCTCAAGCCAATGCGAAACACCCGCTGAGCCTGTGCCGGATCGAACGCCGGCGGTTGCGTGAGCGCCTGGTGCAGCGATTGGAGGAAGGGCTCGACCTGCCGCGCCAGTTCGAGCGCGCGGGGCGTCGGCGTAATGCCGTGCGGAGTACGCACGAACAGTTCGTCGCCGAACGCCTCCCGAAGCCGCTTCAGCGCGCCACTCATTGCCGGCTGGCCAAGGAAGAGTCGCTGCGCGGCACGCGTGACGCTGCGTTCCTCCAACAGCGCGCGAAAGGCCAGCAGCAAGTTCAGGTCGAAACGCCTGAAATCATTCTCAATGATGTCGGTCATCGTCACAAACGATTTGAATGATATGAGCCTGACACGCATTCTAGCGCCAAGGAGGTGCGCTGCAAGGCGATGTGAGGGCACATGGCCCGTGCCTCCTATCATCGACAGGAGCAGCGACATGGATTGGCAGACTCAGAAAGTCGTCGTGATGGGAGGTTCGTCCGGCATTGGACTAGCGACGGTGTCTCGGCTGAAGGAAGTCGGTGCGCATGTCGTGGCAGTTGGCCGCGGCCAGGCCAAACTGGATGAGGCGCTCGCTGGCCTCGAAGGACGTGGGAGTGTCACCGGCAATGCACTCGACTGCACCGACCGCGCCGCGCTCGACGGTTTCTTCGGCCGCTTGGGTGGCATCGATCATCTGGTGCTGACGCTCTCCGGCGGCGAGGGCGCTGGCCCGTTCAAGGACCTCGACTTGACTTCCTTGCGCCGCGGCTTCGAGGCCAAGTTCTGGCCGCAGCTAGAAGCGGCACAAGCTGGTCTCGCGGCCTTGCGCGGCGACGGCAGTTTGACGTTCGTGACCGCGATTTCCGCGCGCATCGCCAATCCGGGCACTGCCGGATTGGGCGCGATCAACGGCGCGCTCGAAAGCATGATCGGGACGCTCGCGCGCGAACTGGCGCCGTTGCGCGTCAATGCCGTGTCGCCCGGCGTGGTCGATACCGCCTGGTGGGACAGATTTCCCGGCGACGTCAAAGAGGACCTTTTTCGTCAGCAGGCCGAAACCCTGCCGGTGCGACGCGTCGGCGATGCGCAAGACGTCGCGCACGCGCTGCAGTTTCTGATGGAGAACACCTTCATGACGGGCGCGGTAATCGAATGCGACGGCGGCTTGCAGCTGCTATGACGGTGCCTCCATCGATCACCCGCATCGCCGCGCCGATGCGGAGGCACCTCAACGGTTATGACTGTCCCGCCGGGTGACGCGCGACGCTGGCACCCGCTTGTCTGCGCCGATAGTGGGTGTCCCGCGACGCGAGCCAGTAATACAGCGGCGACGTCAGAAGCAGTCCGATAACCCACGAGAGATCCGCGCCGTCGAGATACTTCGGCACGGGACCCGCGTACATCGGCGTGTTCATGAACGGAATCTGCACGACGATGCCGATTCCGTAGGCAATCAGCGCCTGTGGATTGAAGCGGCCGTAGATGCCGCCGTCCACCTGGAAGATCGACTGGATGTCGTATTTGCCTTTGTGAATCACATAGAAGTCGATCAGATTGATTGCGGTCCACGGCACCAGCACGACCAGCAGCGCGAGCACGAGATCGACCAGATTGCCGACGAAATTCGTCGACGCGCCGATCGCGCCATAGCAGCATGCGAGGAGAATCGCGATCGACAGCACGGCCCGCGCCTTCGCCGTGGGAATCCAGCGATAGGCGAAGGTCTGCAAGGACGTGATGGCCGCGAGCACCGCGCCGTAAAGGTTCAGCGCGTTATGGCTGATCACGCTCAGCAAGAAGAGGACTAGCATCGGCAGTCCGAGCGGTCCGGTGGCCAGCTTGACGGCGTCCATCGCGTCGGCGCCGGGCGGCACCGCGAGCACGGCTACCGCGCCGAAGACGAACGCGAGCGTCGAGCCGATCGTGCAACCGAGATAGGTCGCCCAGAACGTCGATGCGACGCGCACGTTCTCCGGCAGATAGCGCGAGTAGTCGGAGACGTACGGGGCGAAAGCGATCTGCCAGAGCGCTGACAGCGAAACGGTGGCGAGCCAGCCGGCGATGTTGAATCCGCCGCGCGTCAGAAAATCGTCCGTGGCGATATGCGTGAGGATATAGCCGAATCCGATGAAAATGCCGATCCCGAGCACCCAGGTTCCGATGCGGTTCAGGATATGGATGATCCGGTAACCGATGATTCCAATCAGCCCTGATCCCAACGCGCCGATCACGATGCCGACAGGAACCGGGATGCCGTTTTCAATGCCATGAAGAGACTTCCCGGCGAGCACGATATTGGACGCGAAGAACCCCACGTACATCACGCCTGCGATCACGGTGACCAGCAGCGCGCCCCATGAACCGAACTGAGCGCGGCTCTGAATCATCTGCGGGATGCCCATTTGCGGGCCCTGCGCCGAATGCAACGCCATCAGCACGCCGCCGACGGCCTGACCGACGACGATCGCCACGATGCCCCACAGCAAATTCAAGTGGAAGATCTGCACGCCGAGCGCGCCCGTGACGATGGGCAATGGCGCAATGTTGCCGCCGAACCAAAGCGTGAACAGATCGCGCACCTTGCCATGGCGATCCTCGGGCGGCACATAACCGATGGTGTGTTTTTCGATCAACGCCGAGGCATTGCTTTCCGAAGTATTCAAGTTCGTCTCCTGTGTCGACGGGAGTTAGCGTTTTAGCGCTTATTCCCGCCCTTACGTGATCAGGCGTGTTCGGTCTACCGAATCGCCATGCCTGGCATTCGAAAGTACTTGAGAGTCGCCTCTCTATTTGAGCGACGTGCCGCCACGGCAGCGTCCGGGATGTCTACGTCTCAGGCCGCGGCCGAAGCGTAGTCCGCCAGCCGAGCCAGCATCGCATCGCAATCGCGCAATTGCTCGACGGTGACGAATTCGTCCGGCTTATGCCCTTGGTCCATGCTGCCGGGTCCGCAGACCACTGTTGGTATGCCCGCCTGATCGAAGAGCCCGCCCTCGGTGCCGAATGCGACCGTGCCGAACTCCATGGAGCCGCTGAGCAGCGCCAAAAGACGCGCCGCTTCGCTATCCGGAGATGTGACCAACCCCGGATATGCGGAGAGCGGCTGAAGCCGGATGTCGGTGTCGGACTTCACGGCGCGCATCTTCGGCAATAGCTCTGCCTCAGCGTAAGTCTGCAACTGGTCGGCTACCTGGTTTGCGTCGAAGCCAGGCAGCGCGCGCACTTCGAAGTCGAATTCGCATTCGGCCGGCACGATGTTGAGCGCACGGCCGCCTTTGATCACGCCCGTCTGCACAGTCGAGAACGGCGGATCGAATCGCTCGTCGTGATGCTCGGGCTGCGCCAGTTGCTCGCCGATCTCTTCCAGACGGCCGATCATCCGCGCCGCGTATTGAATGGCGTTGACTCCATACGGTGCGTAAGCCGAATGGCAAGGCGCGCCTTTCACCTGACAGCGCATCGCCAGCTTGCCCTTATGGCCCAGCACCGGCTTAAGCTCGGTCGGCTCGCCGATCAGGCACAGGGCCGGCTTGTGGTCACGCCGCTCCAATTCCGCCAACATCGGCCGCACGCCGAGGCATCCGACTTCCTCGTCGTACGAAAAAGCGAGGTGCACCGGCAACTTCAACTCGCGCTCGATAAACCCGGGCACCGCCGCCAGCACCGAAGCGATAAAGCCCTTCATATCGGCCGTGCCGCGGCCATACAGCCGCCCGTCGCGCTCGGTGAGACGGAATGGATCGACGGTCCAAGCCTGGCCATCGACGGGCACCACGTCGGTATGGCCGGACAGCACGATTCCGCCGCGCTCACGCGGACCGATGGTCGCGAACAGATTCGCCTTGGTGCGCTCGGCGTTGTAGAACAGCTCGCTCTCGACGCCGAGTTCCTCCAGGTACAGCCGAATGAATTCGATCATGTCCAGATTGGAATCCCGGCTGACCGTGGCGAAGCCGATCAGCCGTTCGAGCAGCGCGCGGCTGGATCTGTCATTCATTGCCGGGTACTCCGTAGCTGGGCGCGGCGGTTGGATTCAACGCCCGCGTCAAGTAGTCCTGCATCTGCGGGCGATACGCCTGCCACAGACCGTCGAGCTGGCCGATGGGGTCGTCGTCCGCCCAATCGACCCGCAAATCGACGATCGGCCAGCTCACGTCGCCCACGATCTTGAGCGCCGCCGAATGCACGGGCCCCGCTTCGCCGCCGGCAGCTATCGCAGCATACATGGCTGCGAGCAGGCGATCGGCAAGTGTGCCGGATGTCTGCTCGAACGCCGGCAGCATGGCCTCGATAACTTCGACACCAGCGAGCATGTTGCCTGCGGCTACGCACTGCTTGCCGGCGACAGCGTGATACGTGCCCAGTGCTTCCTTACCGCTGAAGAACGCCGTGCGACCCTGGCCATCGATCACCGTCACCTGGCGGTACTCGCTCCACTCGCTCGCTCCGAGCACGCGGTCCAATGCCGCGGCGGGATCGAGTTGCCCGTTCTCCAGAAGATCGAGAATCTGCGGCCCTAGCGCGGGCAGCGTGACGTTCTGCGTCGCCACCGCGCCCACGCCTGCGCGCAGCCACGGGCAGCGAGCGCCCACCGCGATGCTGGACGAACTGATCGCGATTCCAAGCTGCCCGGATTCCGGGCAACGTCCGACGATAGAGAATGTCATGTCCCGCTCCTTAGGCCTTCGGCGGCGTCCATCCATCTGGAATGACCGCGATAACGTCGATCTCCATCAACCACTGCGGCTGACCCAACGCGACCACCACCAAGCCGGTCGAAATAGGAAACACGCCCTTCAACCACTTTCCGACTTCCTGGTAGACCGGCTCGCGGTAGCGGATGTCGGTCAGGAACGTCGTCGTCTTGACGATGTGCGACAGGTCGCTGCCCGCTTCTTCCAGCAATTGCTTGACGTTCTTCATCGCTTGCTCGGCCTGGGCACGCGGATCGCCGATGCCGACCAAGCGGCCTTCGAAATCCGTGCCCACCTGACCGCGCACGTAGACCGTGTTGCCGGCGCGCACGGCCTGACAAAGATCGTTGTCGAGCGTCTGGTTCGGATACGTATCTTTCGTATTGAACATACGGATACGGGTATGCGTAGGTTGGCTCATCAATGCACCTTAATGTTAGGAAGAAATGGATCGCGGATTAGAAAGGCATACGCATCAATTCACACCCATCTCGCTGACTTTGTGGATGCGTGAATCGGCGGATGTGTTTTCAACGCTTGCAACGCTGTTCTCGCGGCGGCCATGCGCCTCGCGTTGCTCATCATCGTAATAAGCCAGGTATTTACGCTGTGTGACGATGTGATCGGCGATGTGCTTCGCGTCGTGCCACACGCCCCAGATGAATGCGGAGCCGCGGCGCGATAGCCAGGGCAGACCGAGGAAATAGATTCCCGGCTCCTTCGAAACGCCGCGCTGATGTTTCGGCTTACCCGTTTCATCGAAAGCGTTGACGTTCAACCAGCTGAAATCGACTGCATACCCGGTCGCCCAGACAATCGACGTCACACCGGCTTTCGCCAGATCGAGATCGTGCAACGGGTGGGTCACGCATTCCGGATCCGCGGGAATGACGCGGGCTTCGGGCTCTTCGGGAAGCTCGAGACCGTTGCGCTCGGCATACGCGTCGGCCGCGTCCAGCAGCGACAGATAGTTCTCGTCGCCGCGCGCGATGTTCGCCGCGAGATCCGCTTCGAAGGTCACCACGCCGTCATCGAATGATTTCGTCAGACCCACGAGCGTGATGCCCTGATTCGCGAGACGCCTGAAGTCCACCGTATGGCCACCACGCGAACCGCTCACTGCAATCGTGACGTGCTCTCTGCCCGGCTTCATGACCTCTGCATCCCATTCGCCGAGCACTCCGAGCCACCAGCAGAAGTCCCGGCCGCGATAGGCGCGTGGCGGACGATCGTGCGCACCGACCGACAGATAGACGCGCTTGCCCGCCCGTTGCAACTCGTCCGCGATCTGCACGCCCGACGATCCCGCACCCACCACCAACACGCCCCCTTCGGGCAATTGATTCGGATTGCGATAGTCGGCGGAATGAATCTGCGTAAGTTTCGGATCTTGCGGCGCGATCGGCGGAATGACGGGGCGCTGGAAAGGCCCGGTTGCGACCACCACGCGATTGGCCTCGATCGTGCCTTCCGACGTTTCGATGGTGAAGCCCTGCCGCCCCGCATTGCGCACGACCTTCTTCACTTCCACGCCGGTGCGGATCGGTGCTTCAAACTTTTTCGCATAAGCGACGAAATAGTCCGCGACCTGCTCCTTCGAAGCGAACGCGTCCGGGTTGAAGTCCGCGAACTCGAGGTTGGGGAAACGATCGTGCCACGCGGGGCCATTGGCAACCAGCGAATCCCAGCGTCCCGTGCGCCAGCGCTCCGCGATACGAGCGCGTTCCAGCACGAGATGCGGCACGCCAAGCTTGCTCAAATGTTCGCTCATGGCGACGCCGGCTTGGCCGGCGCCGACTACGAGCGTGTCGATTGACGTTGTTTCCACTGTCATGGCTGTGTCCTTCTGAAAAGGCGGAATGTTTCGATTCGATCGCGGCGTCGCGGCCTTTCAGCGCTTGCGATCGTTGCGGACCCGGTAGTGTTTTCCGACGGCGCGTTGCCGCCTGGTCCGTTCGTCTGCGTGAAAATCTACGCGCCCCTTCAGAATTTGAAAAATATATTTAAAAAATGCATGGCATCGGATTTACCTATGCAGGCCTTTTTGACCGCTTCACAATGCCGCCCATTGGAGACCTTGAACACGGAGCCTCGTCGATGGAGAGTCAACCGTTGCGCTACTCGTTGCGCCAGTTGCGTTATTTCGTGGTCACGGCAGAAGCCCTGTCCTTCACCGCCGCCGCCAAGCGTCTGCACATCTCACAGCCGTCCATCTCAACGGCGCTCGCGGATCTCGAAGTGTCGTTCGGGGTGCAACTCTTCATTCGGCATCACGCGAGCGGCCTCTCGCTCACGCAAGCCGGCCGCGATCTGCTGGGGCAAGCGCGCAATCTTCTGAAGTTCGCGGAGGAATTGCAGACCACCGCGAAGGAAATGGACGGCGGCATGACAGGCGCCATCACGCTCGGCTGCCTCGTCTCGCTTGCGCCGCCGCTCATGCCGGGCCTGATCAGCCGATTCACGGGCGAGAACGCCGGCATCTCGTTTCGCACGGTCGAGGCGCATCAGGATGGCCTCTTGCGCGGCCTGCACGACGGCTCGCTCGACATCGCCCTCACCTACAGCCTCGACTTGACCGAGGAAATCGCCTTCACGCCGCTGCTCTCGTTGCCGCCTTATGCGATCCTGCCGAGGACGCATCGTCTGGCACGCGCGCGCAAGATATCGCTCGCAGACCTCCTGCCCGAGCCGTACGTGATGCTCGACCTGCCGCACAGCCGCGAGTACTTCGCCGCACTCTTCGACGCGGTGGGTAGCCGTCCTGTGCCCGCGTTCCGTTCATCACAGCCGGAGGTCGTGCGCGGCATGGTGGCCAACGGTCTCGGCTATAGCCTCCTGAACTTTCCGCTCAAATCGAATCGCACTGTCGATGGGGAAGAGTTCGTCATTAAGCGCTTCAAAGACAACGTCAACGCAACGACACTCGGCATCGCGCAATCGCGCACAATGAAGCCGCGCCAGGTGGTCCATCGCTTCGCGTCGTTCTGCGAAACCTATATTCGGCGGTTGCATATCGATGCATGATAGGAAAGCGCGTTTGTTTGCTTTAAACGTGCACGCACTGCATAGGCAAAAGCTTTGCTTTGTATCTGAAAACAATATTTTGGCTTGCAATTTGGCTTGATAGATTGGTGTCCATGTTGAGCGCGCCACGCCGCAAAGCCTTACGTCGCCGCGCTTTCACCGTGACGAATCGAGGGGGAGACCATGACCAACCCGGCAAGGACGATCGCAGTGCAAGCGCTTGTCGACGAACTGCAGACGGGTTGCGAACGGCCGTTCAGCGATGCGCACGCGATGCCGCCCGGTGTCTATACGTCGCCCGAATTCCTCACGCTGGAAGAGCGCGCTATCTTCGAGCGTGAATGGCAATGCGTCGGCCGCGCGAGTGCGCTCAAAGTGCCCGGCGATTACATGACGGCGCGGATCGGAGCGCAACCGATCGTCGTATTGCGCGACGAACAGATGCAGCTCAAGGCGATGTCGAACGTGTGCCTGCACCGCATGTCGGTGCTGCTCGAGGGACGCGGCAACGTGCGTCGCATCGTTTGCCCATATCACGCCTGGAACTATTCGCTGGACGGCGCGCTGCAAGGCGCACCGCTCATGGATCGGCAAGAGGGCTTCTGCAAGGAAAGCTACAAGCTGCCCGCCGTGCGCTGCGAAGAATGGCAAGGCTGGATCTACGTGACCCTCGACGAAAACGCGCCGCCCGTTCATGCGCAGCTCGCCGAACTGAGCGAGCTCGTCGGTGCGTACGGCATGGCAGACTACATCGAAACTTTCTATGAAGAGCACGTGTGGGACACGAACTGGAAGATCCTCGCGGAAAACTTCATGGAAAGCTACCACCTGCCGATGCTGCATCGCGCGACGGTAGGACCGCATTCTCGGCTCGAGGAGATGGAATGCCCGCCCGGCTATCCGGCCTTCAACTATCACTGGATCACGAAGGAAGCGTCCTTGCCCATCGGCAACGCGCATCCGGACAACGCGCGCCTCACGGGACATTGGCGCAAGACCACGGCGCTGCTCGCGATCTACCCGACGCATCTCGTCACGCTTACGCCGGGTTACTTCTGGTATCTCGTGCTGCAGCCTCAAGGCGTGGAGCGCGTGCATATCCGCTTCGGCGGCGGACTTGCGCCGGAGTTCATCGCCGATCCCGAAGCCAACGCGCACATGACGACGCTAAAGAAGCTGCTCGACGAAGTGAACGCGGAAGACAAACGCGGCGTGGAAGCCGTCTTTCGCGGCGTGCACGCGCCACTCGCGAAGCCCGGTCACTTGAGCCCTCTCGAACGCCCCAACTATGACTTCGCGCGCTATGTCGCCAGCAAAATCGCCGCGACGCAGCCCGGCACGCATTGATTACGACGCATCATCGACAGGACGCGATCACGATGTCAAACCCTTCCTTCATTTCGTTCTCGGGCGTGAGCAAATCGTACGACGGCGCTCAATACGTCGTCGATGACTTGAACCTCGACGTGCGCAAGGGAGAATTCCTGTCGCTGCTGGGTCCGTCCGGTTCGGGCAAGACGACGACCCTCATGATGCTGGCGGGATTCGAATCGCCCACGCGCGGCGAGATACGTCTTGACGGACGGCGGCTCGACGACAAGCCGCCGCATCAGCGTGACATCGGCATGGTGTTTCAGAACTACGCGCTCTTTCCGCATCTGACGATTGCGGAGAACGTCGCATTTCCACTCTCCGTGCGTCGCGTGAGCCGCGCCGAGCAGAAAACGCGCGTGAAGCGCGCGCTCGAGATGATCGAGCTGCCGCATCTGGCGAACCGGCGTCCCGCGCAGCTCTCCGGCGGACAGCAGCAGCGCGTGGCGCTCGCGCGCGCGCTCGTGTTCGAGCCGAGCGTCGTGCTGATGGACGAGCCGCTCGGCGCGCTCGACAAGCGCCTGCGCGAAACCATGCAATACGAAATCATGCGCCTGCATCGCGAGCTGTCGCTCACGATCGTCTACGTGACGCACGATCAGGCCGAAGCGCTGACGATGTCGGACCGCGTCGCCGTGTTCTCCGATGGCCGTATTCAGCAAGCCGCCACGCCCAGCGAACTCTACGAGAATGCGCAGAACGCCTTCGTCGCGAACTTCGTCGGCGAGAACAACGGGCTGACCGGGCGCGTCGTCACTGCCGGCGAAGAGTGGGCGACGCTCGCGCTCTCAGACGGCAGCGTCATTCGTGGCCGTTGCGAACCCGGCCTGCATGCGGGCGACGAAGCGATGCTGGCGCTGCGCCCCGAACGCGCGCATATCCCGAGCGCCGCAGGCGCGCAGGTCGACGAACACAGCAACGTGGTGCGCGCACACGTCGAGGAACTGGTGTATTGCGGCGATCATCATCGCGTGCACCTTGCGCTCGGGTCGCGCGATTCCTTCGTCGTGAAAGTGCCCAATACGCAACGCCATGCGCTGCCTTCGCCCGGCAGCGCGATCGAGATCGCATGGCGCCACGACGACTGCAAGATTCTCGCGATGAGCGCGCCGCGCAGCGCGCCCGTGATCCAGGCATCCACCCCGCTCTCACCTTCCATCATCACGACCGCACCTGCAGGAGCCAACTAAAATGCGCACTCTCATCAAAACACAAAGCGTCGCACTCGCAGTACTCGCCTTCGCCACCATGACCACCCAGGCAGCGGAGACGCTCTCCGTCGTGACCTTCGGCGGTGCATACGAAGCGGCGGCCAAGAAGGCTTATTTCGAGCCGTTCACCCAGGCGACTGGCATCGGCTTCTCGACCGAATCGTATGACGGCGGTCTCGCGAAGCTCTCCGCGATGGAGCAAGCGAAGAACACCACGTGGGACCTGATCGACCTCGAAACGAACGATGCGATCACGGCCTGCGACGAAGGCCTGCTGCAGAAGTTCGACAAGAAGACGCTCGGCAAGACGAGTGACTTCATCCCCGGCACGATCAGCGATTGCGCGGTTGCGAGCATGGTCTGGTCCACGGTCTACGCATACGACACGAGCAAGCTGAAGACCGCTCCGACCACCGTCAACGACTTCTTCGATCTGCAGAAATTCCCCGGCAAGCGTGGCCTGCGCAAGTCGCCGAAGGTCACGATGGAATGGGCGTTGATTGCGGACGGCGTCGATCCGAAAGATGTCTACAAAGTGCTCGCTACGCCCGCCGGTGTGGATCGCGCGTTCAAGAAGCTCGACACGATCAAGCCGAACATCGTGTGGTGGGAGTCGGGCGCGCAGGCGCCGCAGCTGCTCGCGGACGGCGCGGTCGTGATGACGCAGGCCTACAACGGCCGTATTTCCGACGCCGCGAAGAAGGACAACAAGCCGTTCAAGACCGTCTGGGACGCGCAAGTTTACGACTTCGACTGGTGGGCCGTTCCGACGGGCGCGAAGCACGCCGACGCCGCCGCGAAATTCATCGTCTCCGCTTCGCAGCCGAAGGCGTATGCGGATTTGTCGAAGTACATCGCGTACGCACCGCCGCGCAAGGACGCGATCGCGCTGGTCGACAAGCAACGCCTCGCCGATCTGCCGACCGCACCCGAGAACTTCAAGCGCGCCTTGCAGATCAACGCGAACTTCTGGGCGGACAACGCGGACCAGATCAATAAGCGCTTCCAGGTGTGGCTGACGCAGTAACACCACCGTCCGACGAGAGCCCAACTTGACTACCCACATGCCCGCTTCGGCCCGAGCCACGGCCCCGGGCTCTCCGACGAGAGCCGACGGCCGCGCGTCGTTTCAAAAGGCGCGCCGCCGTGCATCGGTGCAGGCGCTTTTGCTCGCGCTGCCGCTGATCGTGTTTCTGCTTTCGACGTTCATCGCGCCGATCGCGCTCCTGCTCGCGCGCAGCGTGCAGAATCACGAAGTGCCCGACAGCATGCCCGCGCTCACGCGCGCGCTCGTTGCATGGGACGGGCGCGGCGTGCCCGACGAGCGCATGTTCGCCCTGCTCGCTGCGGGGCTCAAGGAGGCGCAGCAAAACGGGCAGCTCGGCACGGTCGCGCGGCGGCTGAACTTCGATCAGGCCGAGTTCCGTAGCCTGTTGATGCGCACCGCGCGCCAGTTGCCCGCCGATGCGCCGCCCGTGTGGAAACCGGCGCTCATTGAACTTGACGCACGCTGGAATTCGCCGGAGATCTGGCGCTTGCTGAAGCGCGCCGCCACGTCGCCGACGCCGGACTATCTGCTCGCGGCCGTCGATGCGCAAGTGACACCGCAAGGCTCAGTGGCGTTCGTGCCGGACAACGCTTCCGTCTATCGGCAGGCGTTCGTGCGCACGATCTCGATTAGCGCCACGGTCACGCTGCTGTGCCTTGTGTTCGGCTATCCGGTCGCATGGCTGCTCGCGAACCTGCCCGCAAAAAGCAGCAACCGCCTGATGCTCTTTGTGATCGTGCCGTTCTGGACCTCGGTGCTCGTGCGCACGACCGCGTGGTACGTTTTGCTGCAACCGGGCGGCGTCATCAACAGCCTGCTGATGGGGCTCGGGCTCACCACGCATCCGCTGCCGCTCATCTTCAACCGCGCGGGCGTGCTCATCGGCATGACGCATGTGCTCTTGCCCTACATGATTCTCGCGATCTATTCGGTGATGAAGAGCGTATCGCCCGTGTATGTGCGGGCCGCGCAATCGCTTGGTGCGCACCCGTTCACCGCGTTCGTGCGGATCTACATGCCGCAGACGCTGCCGGGCGTGGGAGCAGGCTGCTTCCTCGTGTTCGTGCTCGCGCTCGGCTACTACATCACGCCCGCGCTGCTAGGCGGCGCAGGCGACGAGATGATCAGCCAGCTCATCGCGATACAGACCAACACGCAACTCAACTGGGGCCTTGCCGGTGCGCTCTCGGCCTATCTCGTGATCTTCACGGCGATCTTCTATTTCCTGTTCAACCGCATCGTCGGTATCGACCGCTTGCGCTTCGGTTGAAACTCGGTTGAAACATGCGGACACGACGAGGGAACGACATGCAAGATCAACGCAACAAGGTGCTGACGGAACGCATCGCCGCGCGCTGGGTGCGGCTGCATACAGCGCTTGTGCTGTTTTTCCTGATTGCGCCGATTCTCGCGATCATCCCGCTCTCGTTCAATTCGGGCTCGTATTTCTCCTACCCGTTGCAGGGCTTTTCGCTGCGCTGGTATGAGCAGGCGCTCACGAGCGCGGGCTGGCAACGATCGCTCCTGAACAGCATCGGCATCGGCGCGGCATCGACGCTGATCGCCACATGTCTCGGCACGCTCGCCGCGCTGGGCATTTCGCGCACGCAGTTTCCGCTGCGCTCGCTGATCATGCCGATCATCATCTCGCCGATGATCGTACCGATCGTCGTCGTCGCCGCAGGCTTCTATCTGATCTTCGCACCGCTCGGCCTGGTGAACTCGTATCCCGGCGTGGTCCTGGCGCATGCGGCGCTCGGCACGCCATTCGTCGTGATCACCGTGACCGCGTCACTGCTTTCGTTCGATCAGAGTCTGTTGCGCGCCGCTTCGGGGCTCGGCGCGACGCCGTGGGTCACATTCAGGCGCGTGACCTTGCCGCTCATCACGCCGGCGGTCGCGACCGGCAGCGTCTTCGCTTTCGCGACCTCGTTCGACGAGGTCATCGTCATTCTGTTTATCGGCGGCCCGGATCAAACCACCGTGCCGCGGCAGATGTGGAGCGGTATTCGCGACTCGATCGACCCGTCGATCCTCGCCGTGGCGACGATGCTGATCGTGTTCGCCGTGCTGCTCTTCGCGAGCATTAACTGGCTGCGCGGCCGCACGGCCGCTGCCAGCAAAGCGCTCGTCTGATGCATCGAGGCCGCCTGGGGCCAAGCTGATGCAAGCTTCAATTCGCGAGCGGGCCACGTTCTCGGGCAGGGTTTGTGTACCCCCGCCTCAGTGTCGAAAATGCAGGTTCGCCACATACTTTATTTTCACAGCTGCTGTAATCCACCCGACCGTCTAGTCCGGCTGGCCGTCAGGCCAGCGCCGCGCCGCTTTGTGGCTCGGTGTTTTCGCCCGCACATTTACTTGACATCTAAACTATCTACGCCTAAATTATCTCCATCAGCAGCGTTCACATATGGGGAACAAGCATGCGCATCGTTTGCATTGGTGGCGGCCCGGCCGGTCTGTACTTCGGCCTCTTGATGAAGAGCCGGAACCCGGCCTACGATGTCACGGTGGTCGAGCGCAACCGCCCGTACGACACCTTCGGCTGGGGCGTCGTCTTCTCCGACCAGACACTCGGCAATCTGCGCGCCGCCGACGCCCCCAGCGCCGACGCGATCCTCGACGCCTTCAATCACTGGGACGACATCGAGATCAATTTCCGCGGCCGGCAAATCCGTTCATCGGGTCACGGCTTCTGCGGCATCGGCCGTAAGCGTCTGCTGAATATCCTGCAAGCGCGCTGCGAGGAACTCGGCGTCAAGCTGGTTTTCGAAACCCAGGTCACGGACGACAGCGTCTACGAGGCCGACCTGATCATCGCTTGCGACGGCGCCAACAGCGCGGTCCGTCAAAAGTACGCGGCCACCTATCGCCCCTCCGTCGACATGCGCGATTGCCGCTTCGTCTGGCTCGGCACCAAAAAACTCTTCGACGCCTTCACCTTCGCTTTCGAAGAAACCGAGTTCGGCTGGTTCCAGGCGCACGCCTATCGTTTCGACGATCAGACCTCCACGTTCATTGTCGAAACGCCGGAGCGCGTGTGGCGCGCCGCCGGCCTCGACGAAATGAGCAAGGAAGACAGCATTGCCTTCTGCGAAAAGCTGTTCGCGAAGTATCTGGACGGCAACCCCTTGTTGTCGAACGCGGCGCATTTGCGTGGCTCGTCGCAATGGATTCGCTTCCCGCGCGTCGTCAACGAGGAATGGGTGCATTGGCGCAGCAACGCGGACGGCACGCAAACGCCGGTCGTCCTCATGGGCGACGCCGCGCATACCGCTCACTTCTCGATCGGCTCGGGCACCAAGCTCGCGCTCGAAGATTCGATCGAACTCGCCAACAGCATGGGCGCGCATCCGGGTGACCTCGCCGCCGCGCTGAAGCATTACACCGACGTGCGCAGCATCGACGTATTGCGCATTCAAAACGCGGCGCGCAATTCGACGGAATGGTTCGAGCATGTCGACCGCTACACGTCGTTCGAGCCGGAACAGTTCGCTTATTCGCTGCTCACGCGCTCGCAGCGTATTTCTCACGAAAATTTGCGTGAACGTGATGCGCAGTACCTGTCCGTCTTCGAAGACTGGCTCGCCCAGCGCTCCGGCGTGAATCGCGCGCCGGAGAAGCACTCCGTCCCGCCGATGTTCACGCCCTTCACGCTGCGCGGCGTCACGCTGAAAAACCGCGTGGTGGTGTCGCCCATGGCGCAATACTCGGCCGTCGACGGCATTGCGGGCGACTATCACCTGATGCATCTCGGCGCCCGCGCGATGGGCGGCGCAGGGCTCGTCATGACGGAAATGACCTGCGTCTCGCCCGAAGCGCGCATTACGCCCGCGTGTCCGGGCATGTACGCGCCCGAGCATCTCACCGCGTGGAAGCGCATCGTCGATCTCGTGCATCGTCAGTCGGATGCGAAGATCGGCATTCAGCTCGGCCATTCCGGCGCGAAAGGCTCGACACGTGTCTCGTGGGAAGGCATCGATCAGCCACTCACGGAAGGCAACTGGCCGCTCATCTCGGCATCGCCGCAGCAATATCTGCGTGGCGTCAGCCAGCATTCGCGCGAAGCCACGCAAGACGAGTTGCGTGAAATCGAAGCGCAGTTCGTCCGCGCCACGCAAATGTCGGTGGAAGCGGGTTTCGACTGGCTCGAATTGCATTGCGCGCACGGCTATTTCCTGTCGAGCTTTCTGTCGCCACTGACCAATCATCGCACCGACGAATACGGCGGCTCGCTGGAAAATCGTCTGCGCTACCCATTGCAGGTTTTCAAGGCGATCCGCGCGGTCTGGCCGCAAGACAAGCCAATTTCCGTGCGCATTTCCGCAAACGATTGGGTCGAAGGCGGCACAACGCCCGACGACGCAGTGAAGATCGCTCAAGCCTTCAAGGCCGCCGGCGCCGACATGATCGATGTATCGTCGGGCCAGGTCAGCAAAGAAGAAAAACCGGTATTCGGCCGCATGTTCCAGACGCCATTCGCCGACCGCGTGCGCAACGAAGCCGGCATCGCGACCATCGCGGTCGGCGCGATCTCCGAAGCGGATCACGTGAACAGCATCATCGCGGCAGGCCGTGCGGATCTGTGCGCGATTGCTCGCCCGCATCTGGCGAATCCTTCGTGGACGTTGAACGAAGCGGCCAAGATCGGCTATTTCGATGTGATGTGGCCGAAGCCCTACACGGCGGCGAAGTCCCAACTGGAACGCAACCTTGAACGCGAGCGCGCTCAAGCCGCCGCGAACGCCGGTCTGTCGCCGCAAGAACGCGCGCAACGCGCTGAAGGAACCGTGTGAACACGCTCAATTCCACCCTCGCGGGACAGCACGCGGTCGTCACCGGTGGCGGCAGCGGCATCGGCGCGGCAGTCGCGGAAAGCTTGCTGCGCGCCGGCGCGCGCGTGACCTTGATGGGCCGCAATGCGGAACGTCTCGACATGCAGCGCGAAAAGTGCCGCGCGCTGGGCGACGTGGCGTGCATCAGCGTCGACGTCACGCAGGAAGACTCCGTCGCGAACGCGTTCCGTGAGGCCGGCGCAGTCGACATCCTCGTCAACAACGCGGGTCAGGCGCAAGCCGCGCCGTTCGCACACACCGACACGGCGCTCTGGCAGCGCATGCTGGACGTGAACCTCACCGGCGTCTTTCTCGGCACACGCGCGGTATTGCCCGGCATGCTCGAACGCTGTCATGGACGCATCATCAACGTGGCCAGCACGGCGGGACAGATCGGCTACGCGTACGTCGCTGCCTATTGCGCCGCGAAACATGGCGTGATCGGTCTCACGCGTTCGCTCGCGTTGGAAGTCGCGACGAAAGGCATCACCGTGAACGCCGTGTGTCCAGGCTATACGGAAACGGAACTGCTGCACGCATCGCTTGAACAGATCACCAGCAAGACCTCGCGCACCGAACAACAAGCGCGCGAGACCCTGCTTCGCTCGAATCCGCAACATCGCTTCGTGAGTCCGGAACAGGTCGCCAATGCGGTGCTCTGGCTCTGCCAACCCGGCTCGGACGCCATCACGGGGCAATCCATTTCCATCTCTGGTGGAGAAGTGATGTGACCAAGTCATCGAACATCAAGAAGCCCGCTGCGGCGGCTGAAACGAAACCGCCGCGCAAAGGCGTCCCCAAACCCGCGGAGAACGTCGTGGACCTCGAAATGAGCACCGGCGCGGATAGTCACATGGGCTTGCGGCTATGGCTGCGCATGCTGACCACGACCAACCTCGTGCAAGCCGAATTGCGCAAGCGTCTGCGCAACGAATTCGACACCACGTTGCCGCGTTTCGATCTGATGGCCCAATTGGAGCGACATCCCGAAGGCCTGAAAATGACCGAACTGTCGCGCCGTTTGATGGTGACGGGCGGCAACATCACCGGCATTACGGATCAGCTCGAAAAAGAAGGACTGGTCTCGCGCGACAACGATCCGAACGACCGCCGCTCGATCAGCGTGTGTCTGACACCGGCGGGTCGCAAGGCGTTCGACAAGATGGCGGTTGCGCACGAGCAATGGGTAGTCGAACTGTTCGGCGGTTTGAGCCTCGATGAAAAATCGCGCACCCATCAACGCCTCGGCAAACTCAAGCAACATCTGCTCGACAGTCTGAAAGACTGATCGGCATCGAAACGAGCGGACATAGGAGACATTCATGACACGATCCCACGCCGATGCCCTGCTGGCCGGCAATCGCCTCACGCTAGCCGGCTACGAAGCGCGGCACTTCGGCTGGTCGGTCGCCGACAAGGTTGCGACGATCACGCTGAACCGCCCGGAGCGCAAGAATCCGCTGACTTTCGAGTCGTATGCCGAGTTGCGCGATCTGTTCCGGCAATTGACCTATGCGACCGACGTCAAGGCAGTGGTGATTCACGGCGCCGGCGACAACTTCTGTTCCGGCGGCGACGTGCACGACATCATAGCGCCGCTGATTGATCTGCCGATGCCGGAACTGCTGCTCTTCACGCGCATGACCGGCGATCTGGTCAAAGCCATGCGCCATTGCCCACAACCGGTGATTGCGGCCGTCGACGGCGTCTGCGCCGGCGCCGGTGCGATTCTCGCGATGTCGTCCGACATGCGGCTCGGCACCGCGCGCAGCAAGCTCGCTTTCCTATTCTCACGCGTCGGTCTCGCGGGCTGCGATATGGGCGCTTGCGCGATTCTGCCGCGCATCATCGGCCAGGGCCGCGCCGCCGAATTGCTCTTCACCGGACGCTCGGCAAGCGGCGACGAAGGCCACGCGTGGGGCTTCTACAACCGCCTGTGCGAACCCGCAGCGCTCCTTGAAGAAGCGCACAAGCTCGCCGCCGACCTCGTCGCCGGTCCGACTTTCGCGCACGGCATCACGAAGAAGATGCTGCATCAGGAATGGAGCATGAGCATCGACGAAGCGATCGAGTCCGAGGCGCAAGCCCAGGCGATCTGCATGAGCACACGCGATTTCGAGCGCGCCTACAGTGCGTTTGCCGCGAAGTCGCGTCCGGTGTTCGAAGGAGACTGAGTTGAGCGCCAACACCGAACTGGATCTGCATAGCGCGCTGGCGTGGCCGTTCTTCGAGCCGCGTCATCGCGAACTGGCCGCGGGCATCGAAGCATGGTGCCGCGAGAACCTCTCGCACGAAGACCACAAGGACGTGGATGCGACCTGCCGTCATCTGGTGCGTGAACTCGGCGCCGCGGGCTGGCTGAAGTACGGCGTGGGCGGCGTTGCGTACGGCGGCCACGGCGATACGATCGATACGCGCGCCGTTTGCCTGCTGCGCGAAACGCTGGCCAAACACTCGGGACTCGCGGACTTCGCTTTGGCGATGCAGGGGCTTGGTTCGGGCGCCATCTCGCTCGGCGGCACGCACGAACAGAAGACACGTTACCTGCCGCGCGTCGCCAACGGCACGGTCATCGCAGCGTTCGCGCTGTCCGAGCCTGAGGCGGGCTCCGATGTCGCCGCCATGGCGCTGTCCGCCCGCGAAGACGGCGACACCTACGTGCTCGACGGCGACAAGACGTGGATCTCCAATGGCGGCATCGCCGATTTCTACGTGGTGTTCGCGAGAACCGGCGAAGCGCCGGGTGCGCGCGGCATTAGCGCATTTATTGTCGATGCGGAAACGCCGGGCCTGGAGATCGCCGAACGCATCGACGTGATCGCGCCGCATCCGCTCGCGCGCCTGCACTTTGCCGGCGCTCGCGTGCCGCGCAGCCAGATGCTCGGCGCGCCCGGTGAAGGGTTCAAGCTCGCCATGCGGACGCTGGATATTTTCCGGACTTCCGTGGCGGCCGCGTCGCTCGGGTTCGCGCGTCATGCAATGGCCGAAGGGCTCACACGTGCCGCGTCGCGCAAGATGTTCGGGCAGACGCTCGGCGATTTTCAACTGACGCAGGCCAAACTCGCGCAGATGGCCTTGACCATCGACAGTAGCGCGTTGCTGGTCTATCGCGCCGCGTGGCTGCGCGATCAAGGCGAAAGCGTCACGCGTGAAGCCGCAATGGCGAAGTGGCACGCAAGCGAAGGCGCGCAACAGGTGATCGACGCCGCGGTGCAACTCTACGGCGGCATGGGCGTGCAAAGCGGTACGGCCGTCGAGATGTTGTATCGCGAGATTCGCGCGCTGCGCATTTACGAAGGCGCGACCGAAGTGCAGCAATTGATTGTTGGACGCGATCTGTTGAAAGCGCATGCTGCCGCGACTGCCGGAGCGAACCTCAAATGAGCGCGTCTTTCGAACGGCCCGTACGCATCCGCTTCTCGCACTGCGATCCGGCGGGCATCGTGTTCTTTCCGCAATATCTGGTGATGACCAACGCGCTGGTCGAAGACTGGTTCAACGAAGGCCTGCATATCGATTACGCGCACATGATCTCGCAACGCCGCCTCGGCTTGCCGATCGTCAAACTCGACTGCGAGTTTTCGCGGCCGAGCCAGATGGGCGAAACGATCACGCTGACACTTAATGTTGCGGCGATCGGGCGGCGCTCGATCAGCATCGAGATCGTCGGCCATTGCAACGGCGAAACCCGTTTCCGCGCGAAACAGGTGCTCGTCACGACGTCGCTCGAACGCGGCACATCCATCGACATTCCCGCCGACATCGCGAGCGCGCTCGCGGCGTTCGCTCCAAAGCCCGACTCCATTGAGGCGCATCGCTCATGAAAAAAGCTCTTCTTCCCGCCGGCTGGGTCAAGCCGCGTGGCTACGCGAACGGCGTCGCGGCAAACGGTACGCAGGTGTTCATTGCCGGCCAGATCGGCTGGGACGAACAGGCGCGTTTCCAGACGACCGACTTCGCCGCGCAAGCCATCCAGGCGCTCAAGAATGTGCTCGCCGTATTGCACGAAGCGGGCGGCAAGCCCGAGCACCTGGTGCGCTTGACGTGGTACGTCACCGACAAACGCGAGTACCTCGCTTCGTTGAAAGACATCGGCCGCGCGTTTCGCGAGCTGATCGGCGACTACGACATCGCGATGAGCGCGGTGCAGGTCGTCGCGCTGATTGAAGACGAAGCGAAAGTCGAAATCGAGGCGACCGCCGTGGTCCCTCAGTAACAGAGCAACGAAGCACACGAAAAGAACCCACCAAGCCAACCGAAGCGCATTTAGCCGGCTCAACGCCCGGGAGACCATGATGGAACCGTCAGCACACGTCGATACCTTCGCGCGCGACAATCTTCCGCCGCAGGATCAATGGCCCGTCTTTCTGCTCGACAACCCTGACGTCGCGTACCCGGCGCGCTTGAACTGCGCGACGGAGTTGCTCGATAGAACCATCGATGCAGGCCACCGCGATCATCCCGCGATCTGGTCCGATGTCGACGGCACACCACGCGCCACCACTTACGGTGAACTGCTGGCGCTCGTGAATCGCAGCGCGCACGTGCTGGTCGACGAAATGGGACTGCAGCCCGGCAACCGCGTTTTACTACGCGGTCCGAACACGCTGCACATGGCCGTGACCGCGCTCGCGGCGCTGAAAGTCGGACTCGTCGTGGTGCCGACCATGCCGCTACTGCGAGCCAAGGAACTGAAGCAGATCATCGAAAAAGCGCAGGTGGGCGCGGCGTTGTGCGACGCTCGCCTGACCGCCGAACTGGCACGCTGCACCGATCCAGAAGACGAGTTCTATTGCGCGGGTCTGAAGCAAACGCGACTCTTCCACGACGACGCCGCCGATTCGCTCGATACGCTCGCGATCAACAAGCCCGACCACTTCACCGCGTGCGACACCGCCGCCGACGACGTTTGCCTGATCGCCTTCACCAGCGGCACGACCGGCGCGCCGAAAGGCTGCATGCACTTTCATCGCGATGTCGTGGCCATGTGTGATCTGTTCCCGCGCCACGTGCTCAAGCCCACATCGAGCGATATTTTTTGCGGCACGCCGCCGCTCGCGTTCACGTTCGGGCTCGGCGGCCTGCTGTGTTTTCCGTTGCGATTTGGCGCCTCCACGGTGTTGATCGAGAAGCTCACGCCCGAGACGTTGCTGCAGACCGTCGAGCGTTTTCACGCGACCGTCATGTTCACCGCGCCGACTTTCTATCGGCAAATGGCGCCGCTAGTTGCGCACCACGACGTCTCTTCGCTGAAGAAAACCGTATCGGCGGGTGAAGCGTTGCCGGATTCGACACGGCGTCTGTGGCGCGACGCGACAGGCATCGACATGATCGACGGCATTGGCGGCACTGAGTTGATCCACATTTTCATTTCGGCGCAAGGCGACGAGATTCGCCCGAACGCGATCGGCCGCGCGGTGCCGGGTTACGTCGTGCAGGCCGTGGATGACGACATGCGACCGGTCGCGCCCGGCACGATCGGCAAACTCGCGGTGCGCGGCCCGACCGGTTGCCGCTATCTCGCCGACGAGCGGCAGAAGAAATTCGTGCGCGACGGCTGGAACCTGCCCGGCGATTCCGTCTATCTCGACGAAGACGGCTACGTGTTCTACCAGGCACGCGCCGACGACATGATCGTCTCCGCCGGCTACAACATTTCCGGCCCCGAAGTGGAGAGCGTCCTGCTGCAACACGACGCGGTGTCCGAATGCGGCGTGATAGGTGTGCCGGACGAAACCCGCGGACAGATCGTCAAAGCGTTCGTCGTGGTCAATCCCGGTTACGAGCGCGATGACAAATTGGTCGCGCAACTGCAGGATTTCGTGAAAAATAGCGTGGCGCCGTACAAATATCCACGCGTCATCGTTTTCGTCGATTCACTGCCGCGCACCGAAACCGGCAAGCTCAAACGCTTCGAGTTGCGTACGATGGCCTAGCCCACATTTGTCGATCAACGATCGACACAGGAGACACACCGCATGGCCGCCTCTTTCATCGAAGTCGTCGCCCAGGATGGCGGCCGTTTCAATGCGTACGTCGCGCGCCCCGCGCAAGGGTCGGGGCCGGGACTCGTGCTCCTGCAGGAAATTTTCGGCATCAACGACACCATGAAGGCGATGGCGGACCGCTTCGCTGAGGAAGGTTATGTGGTGCTGGTGCCGGATCTGTTCTGGCGGATCAAACCGGGCATCGTGCTCGGATATGGCGAAGCCGACATGAAGCAGGCGCTCGCCTATCTCGGCCAGTTCGACACGGACCTCGCGATCGACGATATCGCGGCCACCGTCGCCGCATTGCGCGCCATGCCCGAACAGGCCGGCAAGGTGGGCACAGTGGGTTACTGCCTCGGCGGCAAGCTCGCATTCCTGAGCGGCGCGCGAACCGATGTCGATTGCGCAGTCAGCTACTACGGCGTGGGCCTCGAAGCGTATCTGGACGAAGTGCCCGCGATTCGCTGCCCGATGGTGTTCCACTTCCCCGAAAACGACTCGCATTGTCCGCCGGAAACCCGCGAACGGATCAGCGCAGCGTTGCGCACGCGGCCGCAGATCGAGCAACACGTGTACCCCGGTTGCGATCATGCGTTTGCCGCGCCGTCGCGTCCGCAATACGACAAACCCGCCGCGATGATGGCGTATTCGCGCACGCTCGCGCTGCTGCGCAAGGTGCTGGGTCCGGTCTACGATCTCAACGCGCTGTGGGAAGCGCATTGCTACCACGAGTTCGCCACGCGTGACGTGGATGCGGTCATGCCGACCATGGTCGCGCAACCCTACGTCAATCACGTTCCGACCATGACCGGCGGAGTCGGTCATGACAACCTCAAGCGTTTCTATACGCATCACTTCGTCAACTCGAATCCTGTCGATACGAAGCTGATTCCGATTTCGCGCACCATCGGCGCGGATCGCATCGTCGACGAATTCATTTTCAGCTGCACGCATAGCTGCGAGATCGACTGGTTGCTGCCCGGCGTCGCGCCGACCGGTAAGTATTTCGAGGTGCCGATGCTCGCGGTCGTGTGTTTCCGCGGCGACAAGCTTTATAACGAGCACATCTATTGGGATCAGGCATCCGTGCTGGTGCAGGTGGGCTTGCTGAACCCAGAGGGGCTGCCTGTGGCCGGTATCGAAAGCGCGCGCAAGCTGCTCGACGAAACGCTGCCGTCGAATCAATTGATGGGCGGCAAATCACGCGTGTGAGGTGCGACTAGAGGCCCGCCTCTGCACAACAACCTTATGATGTGACACTCCATTGGCCACCGTCCCTCGACCCATGCTGACCGTCCATCATCTGAACAACTCGCGCTCGCAACGTGTGCTGTGGCTCCTCGAAGAACTCGGCGTTCCTTACGAGATCAAGCGTTACCAGCGCGATCCGAACACGATGCTCGCGCCGCCCGAGTTGCGCGCGGTGCATCCGCTCGGCAAGTCGCCCGTGATTACCGATGACGGCCAGACTATCGCGGAGTCGGGCGCGATCATCGAGTATCTGATCGGCAAATACGGGCAGGGACGGTTTGCGCCGGCGCCGGGCACGCCGGAGCGGCTGCGTTACACGTACTGGCTGCATTACGCGGAAGGTTCCGCGATGCCGCCGCTGCTGCTCAAGCTCGTGGCGCTGCGCATTGCCAGCGCGCCGATGCCGTTCTTCGCCAAGCCGATCGCGCGCAAGATTGCCGGCACGTTGCAGTCGAGCTTCATCGATCCGCAGTTGAAGCTGCACCTCGGCTACATCAACAAGGAACTGAGCGCGACCGGCTGGTTCGTCGGTGACGATTTCACGGCGGCTGACGTGCAGATGAGCTTCCCGCTCGAAGCCGCCACGGCGCGCGGCGGCATGGAAGGCCAGATTCCGGCGGTGGTCGATTTCCTCAAGCGTATTCACGCGAGGCCGGCTTATCAGCGAGCGCTGGAGCGCGGCGGCAAGTACGAATTGCTCGGCGGCGATTGAGGTTTGCGCGGCCCTGGAAATCGTAGTTGTGGGTCCAAACCCGCGGGTGCTAGACTGAAAAATCCCATTGTCGTCAACGAGTTGACAACCGGTTGGACGGTGTTGCGGCCGGTTGCGTTTCTTTCGGCGCAGCGCCTGTTTCAGCGGCGGCGCGTCCGGCATCCGATAGACCGTGCCTAAGGAGCCGCCTGCATGACCCATTCCATCCACGGCAACAAACGCTGGCTCGCACTGATCGTGCTGTGCCTCGGCGTGCTCATGATCGTGCTCGATACGACGATCGTGAACGTTGCGCTGCCGTCCATTGCGGCGGATCTCGGTTTTACCGAGACATCGCTCGTGTGGGTGGTCAATGCGTATATGCTCACCTTCGGCGGTTGCCTGCTGCTTGGCGGGCGGCTCGGCGACCTGTATGGGCATCGCAAGCTGTTTCTTATCGGCATCACGTTGTTTACTCTGGCGTCGCTTGCTTGCGGCATTTCGAACTCGCAAGGGTTGCTGGTGTGCGCGCGGGCCGTTCAGGGCGTGGCGGGTGCCATCGTCTCGGCGGTTTCGTTGTCCCTCATCATGAATCTGTTCACAGAGCCCGGCGAGCGTGCCAAAGCGATGGGCGTGTATGGTTTCGTGTGCGCGGGTGGCGGCAGCATCGGCGTGTTGCTCGGCGGGCTGCTGACCAATCTGCTGAGCTGGCATTGGATCTTTCTCGTCAATCTGCCGATCGGTATTGCCGTGTACGCGCTGTGTGTCGCACTGTTGCCGTCCGCGCGCGGGCATGCGCACGGCGAGCGGCTCGATGTGGCCGGCGCGGTGTCTGTCACTGTTTCGCTGATGCTGGCGGTCTATGCGGTGGTGAATGGCAATGAGGCTGGCTGGACTTCGGCGCAGACGCTCGGTTTGCTGTTTGCCGCGTTGGCGCTGCTTGTCGTGTTCCTTGTGATCGAAGCGCGCGTTCAGCATCCATTGATGCCGCTTGGTCTGTTCCGCTTGCGCAATGTGGCGACGGCGAATGTGGTCGGCGTGTTGTGGGCGGCGGCGATGTTTGCCTGGTTCTTCATCTCTGCGCTGTATTTGCAGCGTGTGCTTGGCTATCGACCGTTGCAGGTCGGGCTTGCATTCCTGCCCGCCAATCTGATCATGGGGTTCTTTTCGCTCGGGCTGTCGGCGCGGGTGGTGATGCGCTTTGGTCTGCGGCTTCCGCTGGCCGTCGGTCTGCTGGTCGCGGCGTGCGGTCTTGCTTTGTTCGCTCGCGCGCCGGTGGGCGGCAGCTTTGTGCTCGATGTCATGCCCGGCATGATTCTGCTCGGCTTCGGCGCCGGTATCGCCTTCAATCCGATGCTGCTCGCCGCCATGAGCGATGTCGATCCGAGTGATTCGGGGCTCGCGTCGGGTATCGTCAATACGTCGTTCATGATGGGTGGCGCGCTTGGGCTTGCGGTGCTGGCGAGTCTTGCCGCGGCGCGGAGTGAGGCGATGCAGGCGTCTGGTGATGCGGTCGCGGCGCTGAACAGTGGGTATCACGTCGCGTTTTTGTTTGGGGCGATCTTTGCGGCAGTGGCGGGGGTGCTTGGGGGGCTGTTGTTGCGGCCGGGGCACGCGGTTGCGGCTGGGGCGCAGGAAGGGGCTCACGGTCACAACGTGACGGCAGCGGATGGACACTCCCCCGCCACGGGCAACAAAGCCGCGACCGAAAACTACTAAACGCCGCCCCCCCAAAACCGCAATCCCGATCAAACGCCCCGGATCGGCGCTCGCTAAGCTGGTTCCATGCTGACATGAGAGCCCATATGAACCCGGTTGGAAAAGCGCTGTGGTTTATCGAAAGCCACTTTGCCCACGAGTTGACGCTCGACGACATCGCCAACTGCGGATGCGTGTCGCGCTTTCACCTGGCGCGCGCCTTCGAAGCGGCCACGGGGTTTTCGGTGATGCGCTATGTGCGCGGGCGGCGCTTGAGCGAGGCGGCACGCCGTCTAGCGAGTGGTGCACCGGACATCCTCGCGGTCGCCATCGACGCCGGCTACGGTTCTCACGAGGCATTCACGCGCGCGTTTCGCGAGCAATTTGGGCTCACGCCCGACGCGCTGCGCGCGCGTGGCCATCTCGACAATCTCGCCCTCGTGGAGCCAATTAAAATGGACGAAACCCTGCTTACCCATCTCGAACCGCCGCGCTTTGAAGACGGCAAAGCGTTTCTTGTTGCGGGCTTGAGCGAGCGCTATACCAGCGAAACCTGCGCTGCAATTCCGTCGCAGTGGCAGCGCTTTGGTGACTACTTCGGCAAAGTGCCTGGGCAGATCGGCAATGTGGCGTATGGCGTCTGCTATAACGCTGACGATGCTGGCAACATTGACTATCTGTGCGGTGTCGAAGTCAGTGACTTTTCAGCATTGCCTGCTGAGTTGAGCCGCTTGCGGATTTCGCCGCAGCGGTATGCGGTGTTTAGCCATCGCGAACATATTTCGACTATCCGGCGTACCTGGAACACGACCTGGAATCAGTGGCTGCCGGCATCGGGACATATTCCTGCTGATGCGCCGAATTTTGAGCGGTATGACGAGAAGTTTGATCCTGTCAGTGGGATGGGCGGGCTTGAGATATGGTTGCCGTTGAAGAGCTGAGGAGCCTCCATTCTCGGTGCGGCGATGCGTGTGGCGGGTGCGTTTCCGGTGACATTGAATAATCACCTGCACAAACGCACGAAGCGCCAGATCTTCGCCATGTGCATTCTTGAATGAGAATGCACACATATCAATCGCGAGATTACCTTGCTCGCGCTGAACGTCTTGATCGAGGCGGCTCATCGCCTTCAACACACGCGTACCGTAGCCGCAGAAGCACCGGCCCCGCGCCTCCTATTGGCCATGCGTCACGGAAGTCCAGGTAGGCCTCGCTACGTCCTTTGGTTTGACCGAGTAACAACGAACCATGTGATCGCAGTAGTCGCACACCGTGTGAACGACAAGCGCACCACTCTCAAGTTTCTCGTTATCACGCGATTCGCCACGTCCCGGATGTCGTCAGGCAATCTGTCGTACTCGTTGCGCTTGAAATCAGGCGGTGGGGCAGCCTGAAAACCGGTCGCAAAATGCATCTCCGGTTGGACAGCGTCGACCGCCAAACCAAAGTTATCGGCTATTCCTGCCCGAGCGCGCTCTCGTACAGTTTTATCGGTCATGAAAATGCAATACACGTCCGATATGGTCGCGAATTCTTCAACCTTTCAAATACTTACCGTACGT
>NZ_JARESS010000053.1:0-54530 GCF_046027915.1 Paraburkholderia sp. RL17-347-BIC-D | reverse complement strand
CCCCCCCCCCCTTTTTTTTTTGCGGGGGGGGGGGGTGGCCGCCCCCCCGCCGCAACGTCAACAAGGAGCAAGACAGTGAACATCGATCTATCGGGCAAGACCGCTATCGTCAGCGCATCCACGGCGGGCATCGGGCTTGCGATCGCCACCGGCATTGCCGCGTCAGGCGCGCAGACCATTATCAACGGACGCAAGCAGGAAGCGGTGGACCGCGCGATCGAGACGATCCGCAAGACCGCGCCGCAAGCGAAATTGCAGGGCTTCGCGGGCGACCTCGGCACGCTGGAAGGTTGCGACGCGTTGGCGAAAGCCGTGCCGCAGACGGATATCCTGGTGAACAACCTCGGCGTCTTCGGACCCGGCGACATCTTCACCACCGAAGACGACGACTGGGAGCGCTACTTTCAGGTCAACGTGATGTCGGGCGTGCGGCTCACGCGCCACTACCTGAAAGAAATGATGGAGCGCAAATGGGGCCGCGTGGTGTTCATCTCGTCCGAGTCGGCATTGAATATTCCGCCGGATATGCTCGCCTATGGTTTTTCGAAGACCGCGCAATTGAGCATCGCGCGCGGCATCGCCAAACAGGCGGCCGGCAGTGGCGTGACAGTGAATGCCGTGCTGCCCGGACCGACCCTGTCCGACGGCTTCCGTTCGATGGTCGAAGACACCGCGAAAGAGCAAGGTAAAACCGTCGAACAGGTCGCCGCGGAGTTCGTCCGCGAGCACCGAAGCAGTTCGATCATCCAGCGCGCGGCCACCACCGAGGAAGTGGCGAACATGGTCGTCTACGTCTGCTCGCCGCAGGCCTCGGCGACGACCGGCGCGGCGCTGCGCGTCGATGGCGGCGTGATCGATACGATTGCGTAACGTTGCCGCTTTTCTAACGAACGACGGGCGGCATGGCCGCCCGTCTTCACGTCACGTCATGGCCGCAATCTTCACAACGCGTACTGCGCGATGCCGTTGCCGAACGACCAGTTCTCCTTCAGCACCTCGACGAGATTGATGAATACATCCTCGCGTCGCAGCCCGGGCGATTCCGCCAGTTCGTCCGCCATACGCTTGTACAGCGCCTTCTTCATCTCAAGCGTGCGCGTGTTGTTCAGCGTGATCTGAATGATCACGAGATCGTCGCTTCGCTGCACGTTCAGATACTGGTTGTCGTACACAAAATTGCCGGCGTCATGCTCGGTGATCAGCATGAAGATGTCGTCCTTCGGCACGTTGAAGGTGTCCACCAGCGAACGCTGGATGCTCTGCGTCACCGCCTTCCGGTATTCGGCGGACTTGCCTGCGCGCAATGCGATTCGTGTGAGCGGCATGATGAAACTCCTTGGCTGCGGTTGACTGGGTAAACACAGCTTAGGCGCACTCAGTCATAATGAACAGACATCATTGATGATTTCATCTATATCCATCGAAAATGAAAGTTCTCGATCTCGACGCGGTTCGAGCGTTCGTTCTGGTCGCCGACCTGCATAGCTTCACGCGTGCGGCGGATGCGCTCGACACGACCCAATCGGCCGTCAGCCTCAAGCTCAAGCGGCTGGAAGCCCATCTGGGCAAGCAATTGCTCGAGCGTACGCCGCGTGTGGTGCGCCTGTCCGCAGACGGCAATGCGTTCCTCAGCGCCGCGCGCGACCTGCTGAACGCGCATGACCGCGCGCTGGGGTCGCTCTCGGTCGAGCGCCGGCGGCTCGCGTTGGGGCTCAGCGAGCATGTCGCGGGACCGGACTTGCCGCTCCTGCTCGGCAGGCTCAATGCGCACGATCCGGGGCTGGTGATCGAATTGCATCTGGGCATGTCCGCCGCGCTGCTCGCGCAATTCGACGAACGCCGCCTCGACGCGGTGATCGTCCGCTATGGCGCCGACGAACCGCCACGCGACGACGCCCAGGTGCTCTTTAGCGAACCGCTCGGCTGGCTCGCCACGCCGGCGTGGTTGCCGCGAGTCGGCGAGCCATTGGCGCTGGCGCTGTTGAGCCCGCCGTGCAACGTGCGCGACGTGGCACTGCGAGCGCTCGCGCAGGCGGGCGTTGGCTGGCAGGAAGTATTCGTCGGCGGCGGCGTGGCGGCCGTCGGCGCGGCCGTGGCGGCGGGCCTGGCGGTGTCGCCGCTGGCGCGCCGCGTGGCGCCGCGCGGCCTGATCGACGTCGGCGCGCGGCTCGGTTTGCCGGCGCTGCCGGAATCGCGCGTCACGCTGCATTCGCGGGTCAGGGACGAGCGGTCGGCGGAGACCTTGCGGCTGGTGACCAACGGGTTGGCGATGCAATGACAAAACGACTCACCGCCTTCCCCCGCGGATAAACTTCGCCGCCTTTCGCTTAAGCTAGAAAAGTTATCCCTTTCAAAGTAGATCCGTGGACCTCGACCCTCGACAAACCGCCGCCGTCCGCGCGGTCATCGAAACCGGCAGCTTCGAGCAGGCCGCTGTGCGGCTGAATCTCACGTCGTCGGCGGTATCGCAGCGTGTGCGGGCGCTCGAAACACGGCTGGGCAACCCACTGATCGTGCGCACGCGGCCGTGCCGTGCGACGCAGATGGGCCAGCGTCTGCTGCAATATCTGCGGCGCGCCGCCCTGCTCGAAGACGATTTCGCCAGCGATCTCGCACGTGCCGACGAAGCGCTCCTCAGCGTCGCCGCCGCCGTCAACGCGGACACACTGTCGACGTGGTTTTTCCCCGCCCTCTCCGACATCCTGCTGCAAGAAAACGTGCTGCTCGACCTGACCGTCGACGACCAGGACCACACGCACGCCCTGCTCGCCAACGGCCTCGCGATCGGCTGCATCACCACCGAACCGGCGCCCATGCGCGGCTGCTTCGCCGAACGACTCGGCGCCATGCGCTACCGGCTGGTGGCGTCGGCGGCGTTCGTGCAGCGATGGTTTCCAAATGGCTTGACGCGCGAAAGTGCGCGGCGCGCGCCGGTGATCCTGTCCTCACGCAAGGACGCGTTGCAGGCGCGTTTTCTCGAGACGCGCTTCGGCCTGCCGCCGGAAGCCTATCCCTGTCACTACGTGCCCGCGCCGGTCCCGCGTTACATGGCGATCCAGCGCGGCCTGGCGTACGGCATGGTGCCCGAACTGGAATTCGGCGATGCGTTAGAGCGCGGCGATCTGATCGACCTGGCGCCGAAGCAGCCCACCGACGTCGAGTTGTACTGGCACGCGTGGAAGGTCCAGTCGCCGCGCCTGGAAAAGCTGTCGGCGCGCATCGTCGAACTTGGGCGCACCGCGTTGGGGGCGCCAGGCAGCAAACCGAAGCGCAAACGCGCGGCTTGACCGCGGATCAGTGAAGAATCGGCGGCAGCGAACCGCTGCTGGCCGTGGCGGGATTGCTCGTTGCGTTCGCCGGATTGGCTTGAACGTTTGCGGACGGCGCCGGCACATTCACGTGGGATGCAGCCGGTTTCGCCGCGCCGGTTTTCGCCGCGACCTTAGCCGTTTGCGGGTTAGCCTGACGAGCCGGGACCACCAGATTCGCGTGCACGACCTTGCCCTGGCTCGGTTGGGTCTGGACGAACTGCGCGTGCGGCTTTTTACTCTGCGCCATCGCGGTCGCTTTCGATTGGGTTTTGCCTCCATGCGTCGCGCTGATCCCGCTCTTCGGGGCGCCCTTGGCCGCCACCTTCTTCACGCTGGCGCGCGCCGCCGGCTTGTTGCCATGCCCCGTCGTCGCTGTCACGTGCTTCGAAGCGGCCTTCGACGCTGTCTTCGAACCGGCGCTAGACTTGACCCTCTTGCCCGGCTTCGTGACATGCCCGCTCGCCTCCGGCGGATTCCATACTTCGGCATAACCCGCGGCCATGGCCGCGCCCGACACACACCACACGGCAAGCGCCGCTCCTGCTGCAACTGCTCGAACGCCCATCTCCTGCTTCTCCTGATCTTCGACTTTATGACGAGCCCGGATTATATTCTCTTGCAAAAATCCACATTTAGACTAATATCAATTTCAAGTACAAATTAGGACTTACCCGCTCATGGCTCACGCTGCCCGTGCCACCCAGCCCGAAGCGCCGATTCGTCGGCCAGTTTCGGAACCCACGCTAACGGAAATGTCCGCGGCGGGTCTACGCGCGTTCTTCAAAATCGCGCACGACTGGGACCTGAACGCGGAAGAACAGATCGTGCTGCTCGGCTCGCCGGGCCGCTCCACCTACTTCAAATGGAAGTCGGCGCCTGAAACGGCCCGCCTCGGGCGCGACACGCTAGAACGCCTGTCACTGCTGCTCGGCATCTATAAAGCGCTGCAAATCCTGTTGCCGCAAGCCAGTGCCGCCGACACCTGGATCAAACGTCCCAACAGCGCGCCGCCGTTCGGCGGCCGCCGCGCGCTGGACCGCATGCTGGCGGGCAACATCAGCGACCTCGTGGCCGTGCGCCAGTATCTGGACGCAATGCGAGGCGGCTGGGCGTGACACAACCGCATTGGCAGGACCGCTGGCGCACGGCGCCGCTCGATTGGTCGCCCGCGTATCGCGTGATTCCGACGCGCTTTCCGGCCGTCAATCTGTTCGACCGGGTCGCTTCGCCGGAAGATTTCGACGCCCTGTACGCGCTCGAAGCCATGACCAACGACCGTCTGCGCACCGAAGTCGGCGAGCTCGATCTGGTGCCGCGCGAAGAACGCCGTTTCGGACCGGGCTACGGGCCGATCATGGCCGCGTTGACGCATCTGAATCCGCTCGGCAGCCGTTTCTCGGACGGCACATACGGCGTGTTCTATTGCGCGCGCTCACGCGCCACCGCGATCGCCGAAACGCGTTATCACACAGGGAAATTTCTGGAAGCGACGGCCGAGCCGCCCATGCGCCAGCAGATGCGTCTTTACACCGTCGCCGCGCAAGGCAGCGTGGTGGACATTCGCGGCGACGCTTCGGTGGATCTCGCGGTGCTGTCGCCGGATGACTATCTGGCCGGACAGTCTCTCGGCCGGGCCATCCGCGAGGGAGGTGCGCCGGGTATCGTGTATCCGTCGGTACGGGATGACGGCGGCGAGTGCCTCGCCGCGTTCAAAACAACGCTGCTGCGCGACTGCCATCACGCGGCGTATCTGGAATACAACTGGAATGGCACGAGCGTGGATATGGTGTTCGAACTCAGCCAGGTCGGCTGATCGCTCGGCCTAAATGGACTGCGCGTGGCCTGCGCGCGCAGTCGCCAACGCCGCCGTCAAGGCAGCGCCAGCGCCGCCGCGCCTTCCGCGCGGGCCTCTTCGGTCGAGACGGACCAGCGCCGCAAGGCCAGCGGCTCCACGATCGTGAGCTTGCCGCCTGGCCCGAACGCGCCGGTGTCGATGAACACCTGTGAGCCGACCTGCTTGATGTCGCGCATCGGCGTGTGGCCACAATAGGTCAGCGAGAGACCGCGCTGCCGCTGCGGATCGCCGTTGCCCAACGCCAGGTCGCGGCCCCACAACAATCGCTGGCGGGTGTCGGCGGAGAAATTCCCCGCGTCGAGCTCCGCGTCCGAGCCGAAGAATTCGGCATGCAGAATATTGAAGCGCTCCTTGCCGCTGCCGACCACGCGCGCAAGCGGCAACCCGCGCACGATTTCTGCGTAATGCTGCAAGCGTTCGTCGGATAGCTGCGCCGCCCAGATGCCGCCGATTCCGTACCACCATTGACGCCGCAAGCGCCCGTCGGCGACCGCGCACAGCGTGTCTTCGTGATTGCCGAGCACGGCGAAAAACCACGGCTTGTCGAGCAGCGCCAGAGCCAGTTCGGAATTCTCGCCACGATCCACCAGATCGCCGACCGAGAAGAGCCGGTCGCGCTCCGGGTCGAACGTGATCACGCGCAGCAGATAGCGCAATGCATCGACGCAGCCATGCAGATCCCCGACCACGAAGTCGCGGCCGCTCCGGTTGGCCGGGTGATGCTGGACGGAATTGACGAGTACGGTAGCCATGCGTTCATGATAATGCGGCATCCGCAATGCGTATGCGCGCTGCCTATCGTTTCTTGGCGCCGTGGAGGGCGAGAATGACGCAAATCAACGCAAAAGCGCCATGTTTCCGGCAGGCCTTACCGGAAACACGCCGTCTGCGCGGTCACTATTGCTGAGTTCGCAATTTGCCGATCTGATCAGCCGTCACGGTCGATTGGGGATTGCCGAACTGTCTGGTCACATAGTTGGTGATGGCGGCCACCTGGTCGTCGGTGAGCTGGCTGGCGAATGCGGGCATCAACACGTCCGCCTGTTTCGTCGTACGGGTGACGCCGTGCAGGATCACCATCGCCAGATTGTTGGCGTCGCTCGCACCCACCACGGAGTTGTGAATCAGCGACGGATACGCACCCGGCGCGCTCGCGCCCACGCCTTGACCCGTCCAGCTATGGCAGCTTGCACAATTGGCGACGAACAGTTGCGCACCGTTCACGGCGTGGACGGCGGTGCCGCGCAGCGCCGTGACGTCGTCGGCGGGATTGCCCCATTGGTCGCGCGGGCGTGATTCGCCGCCGCTGATCGGCGGCACCGCGCGCAGATACGCGACGATCGAGCCGAGATCCTCGCGCGTCAGATACTGCGTGCTGTCGGCTATCACCTCGGCCATCGGACCGGCCGCATTGGCACGGCCCGGTGCCGCGCCGGTCGACAGATACGACACCAGTTCGTCGTCGCTCCAGTTACCCACGCCGCTGTTCTTGTCCGACGTGATGTTGTACGCGTGCCAGCCGGCCTGCACCGCGCCGGAGAAACGCGAACTCGTCTTCAAGCCCTGCGTGAAATTGCGCGGCGTATGGCATTCCTCGCAATGCGCGAGCCCTTGTACCAGATACGCACCGCGATTCCACTCGGCGCTTTGCTTGGGATCGGGCACGAAGCGGCCCTCGGTGAAATTGAACAGGTTCCAGAACACCATCAGCCAGCGCTGATTGAATGGGAATTTCAGGCTGTTGCCGGGCGGCGTGTAGTGGATCGGCGTGAGCGTGTTCAGATACGCGCGAATCGCCAGCACGTCCTGGTCGGTGACCTTGGTGTACTCCGCATAAGGGAAGGCCGGATACAGGCGCTCGCCGCCTTTGCCGATGCCCTCATGCATGGCGCGCAGAAAATCGGCGTCGCTCCATTGGCCGATGCCGGTGTCCGGATCGGGCGTGATGTTCGGCGTCACGATGGTGCCGAACGGTGTGTTGATCGGCAGCCCGCCCGCGAAGGGCCGCGCTTTGTCCGCCGTGTGGCACGCCACGCAATCGCCGGCGCGCGCGAGGTATTCGCCGCGCTTGACCAGGTCGCCGCCGGCCGCCGTCACCGGCAAGGCCGCGCCGCTGATCGCTTGCGAGGCGTCGTCGGCGCGGGCCTGCGTGATCGGCAGTTCGTCGTTACGTTGCGTGTCGGGGCCGTGCGCCTCATACCAGGCGACGTACAGCGCGAACAGCGAAAAAATCGCGGCCAGCGTCGCGACTCTGAGGTGGCGGCGGCGGGCGTTCCGCGCAAGCGCCTCGAGCGGCTGCACGCGAGAGGTGTTCTTCGTCATTGTGGCTCTCCGTTCACGCTCAGATTTCACGCTTGAGCTTGTCGGCCAGCTTCAGCGACAGGGCCGCGATCGTCAGCGTGCAATTCACCGAGGCCGCGGTCGGCATCACGCCGCTGCTGGCGATGAACAGATTGGAGTGGTCATGCGTGCGGCAGTCCGCATCGACGACCGAATCCGCCGGATCGCTGCCCATGATCGTGGTGCCCATGATGTGATTGTTCGGCGCGAAGGTGTCGTCGAAGGTGACCTCGGCGCCGCCGAACAGCGCGGCGATTTGCGCGTACAGTTCGTGCGTATTGGCCGCGCTTTTCTTCACGTAGTCGTTGATCGAGTAGTAGATTTCCGGCTGCGGAATGCCGAGCGCATCCTTGTGATCCGCCGACGGTACCACGCGGTTCTGCGGCTCCGCCAGGTGCTCATGGAAGCTGTTGATATTCAGCGTGCGCGCCGCGCGGTCGCGTATCTGCCGGTCGAGTTCGGCGCCGGTCAGGCCTTTTTTCAGGAGATCGGCGGTCACGCTCATCGTGGGCACGCCGTTCGAGAGATGCAGCTTCTTCGCGGCGTAGTCCGAACGGAACGCGCCATCGCGGAAGTTGACGATCGAGGTCATCTCCATCGGTCCGCGTCCCGGCCACAGCGGTTCATTGGCGAGGAACGCGACGCCCGTGCCCGGATGATCCATCAGGTTGCGGCCCACCTGATCGGAACTGTTGCCGACGCCGTGCGGGAATTTATCGGACGTCGACATCAGCATCAGCTTCGGCGTTTCGATGCCGTTCGCGGCAAGCACGAACAGTTTGCCGCTCACGCGCGTGCTGTTGCCGTTCGGGTCCTTGTAGTGGACCGCGGTGATCAGCCCTTTGTTGTCCGCTTCGACGCGATACACCACCGCTTCGGGAATCAGTTTCGCGCCGGCCTGTTCGGCTTTCTCCGCATGCACGACGCCGTTGTACATCGCGGCGATCGGGCAGATCGGCATGCAGTTGTTGTTGCCGCAGCAGGTGGGCCGCGCGTCGTACGGACGGCTGTTGCGGGCCACCGGCTCGGGCACGACCTTGAAGCCTTGCGCATTGAGCACGTCGCTGAAACGCTGATCCATGTACGAGAGCGGAAGCTGGCCCATCGGATACGGTTTCGAGCGCGGCGAGCCGAGATCGATCGAACTGCCGGGACCCGACACGCCGAGCTGCACTTCAGCCGCCGAATACCACGGCTCCAGCGTTTCATACGGATAAGGCCAGTCGCGTCCCACGCCGTACAGCTTGTGCAACTGGAAGTCCGACGGCAACAGCCGCCATGCGGCCGCCGCCCAATGCCAGGTCGTGCCGCCCACCAGCCGCAGGTACTGCGAGCTATACGGATAGTCGCCTTTCTGGATCAGATAATTGTTGGCGGGCGCGTACTCGGGATGCGGCGCATAAGGCGTCGATGGATACGGCGTCGCGAAATCCGACTTGACTGGCGAGTTGCGGAAGTTCTCGACGATCTGCCAACGCGGAATGCGCGGCCCGGCTTCGAGCAGAATCACCGACGCGCCGGCCAGCGCCATCTGATGCGCAACCAGTCCGCCCGCCACGCCCGAACCGACTACGACGATGTCGGCGGAATTTGAGTTTGCCATTGTTGCCCTCTTGTGCAGAGCACTTATCTTTGTTTGCGTTGTTTGCTGTACTCGCGTGCCGCCACTGCGCCGAATGACTCAATCGAACAATGCGGCACGCGCGAGACGAACATCGCTCACGCGCTCAACGGTTTCTTCGTCCAGTAGAACGGCACGTCCCGGCAATAGGACGGAATCGTGAGCACGTCCTTGACGGGCTCGAACATCAACGCTTTTTCATAAGCAACCACGTCCACATGCGGCATGTCGCCGACAAGGCCGAGATACCACGCGCGCATGATCGCGCTCACGGATTTCGCGAGCGCGGGCTGGTCGACTTGCAAAGCCTGCGTGACGGTATCCGACGGTACGCCGCCATGACCTTGCAGCCATGTGTTGAGCGCGGCGACGTTCTGCGTGAACTGACTGTCGGATTTGGCGAGGGCGTCGTAGACGCGTTTGCCGAGCGGGGCGTCGAAGCCCGTACGGCCGGTGAGACGCTGCGAGAGTGCAAGGAATGCGTCGAGCCCGCCGCCCGCGGGCGTATCGGCAAACGCCGGGGCGATCCATGAGAGCGAGCGGCCGGCGCCGGCAAACGCGAGCGCCGCGGCTGCGGCGCATGCACCGAGCACCCACGCTCTGCGCGAGGCGGACGACGACAACTCTGCTGGATGCGTCACTTCGTGGTGCGCATCATTGTTGTTGGGTACATCTGTCATGGGGACTCCAGATGGTGAGTGATTCTCAACTTGCCTCGCGACCCTGGCGTGATGCCATTCGCGCGTGGCGTCGATCTCTACCCCAAACCTGGCCTAAGCGCCGCTTGAGCGGTCTTTTGTGAGCCCGCACGCACCCAGTGCGAGCTGAGCTACGTGGTGCTGATGACATCCGTATGAAACCGCATGCACGGCATGGCATGCGCGGCAAAAAAAAGCCGTGCCGCCTGCCAATCGCCTTTCAACTGAAAGCGGCGCGCAAGGGCGTTGCGAAAGACTATAGCCTGTGACCCGCCCATTCGACAAATGGTGGTCCAGGCGCGGGTAGAATCCGCGACAGCGAGAGCCCCACACCCTACATTCCATGCTCACAAAATACTATCCACAGGTTCTTCGCAATCGACCGCGCATGCTGGTCGGCCTTGCGCTCGGCATCATCGCCGCGCTGGCCGTGCCCGCCCACACACGCCCGATGGTCCGCGTGTTGGCCGGTTGGGACGCGGCCATCTGGAGCTATCTGGCGATGATCTGGGTGCACATGGCCGTTGCCGACGAAGGCCGCGTGCGCGAATTCGCCCGTCGCGACGACGAGAACGCCGGCGTGGTGCTGATGGTGATCTGCGTGGCGACCATTGCGAGCATTGCCGCCATCGTGCTGGAACTGGCCTCGGCCAAGGGGACAGCCGGCGCCTCCACCGTCTGGCACTACGCGCTGACGGGGCTCACGATGTTCGGCGCATGGTTCTTGATCCCGACCATCTTCACGCTGCACTACGCGCGGATTTACTACGACACCGACGCAAAGGAAACGCCGCTGCTATTTCCCGACCATGCGCTCCAGCCGGACTACTGGGATTTCCTGTATTTCTCGTTCACGATCGCCGTAGCGTCGCAAACCTCTGACGTGGTGCTGCGCTCGCGTTCGATTCGCCGCGCCGCGCTCGCGCAATCCGTCCTGTCGTTCTACTTCAACGTGGCGGTGCTGGGTTTGTGCGTGAACATCGCGGCGGGCTTGCTCGGTTCTTCGTAATACTGTCGACACAAAGCCTCTCACGAATACCCTCGCCGAATGACACTCCGCCTTTTGCGGGCATCGCCCCGACCCTGACGCGCCACGTGTAAATCCCGGACCGCGGCCGCCCGTTTTACACGCGGCGGCCGTCCGTGCAACGCGTCTTGGCGCCTCGCGCCTTCTTTCGCACTTGCCTCCGAAGCTTGCTGCAGTGCGTACGCTCACCCCTCCATCGCTGCCGTCCGAGCCGCACTGGCACAGCGTTTGCTGCGTCTTCCGAATCGATCTGGCCGGCCCGTGCAATCGACGCCTGGCGTCAAAGCACCCTTTACTGGCCAGCGGCGTGACGATCTTTGCACTACATTGACCAGTACGCGCCTTCGCTTGACGCATCGCGCGGTATCCGGCTCTGGAAGCCCAATGAGCGCTGTGATCGCATGCCACTTGCATCCACACCGCAGCAGGACGAATCTGGAAACGATCGATGGAACCTCGAAACGGGTACGCGCCGCGGATTTACTTTTTTCATTCACTTCTGGTTGGGCCGCTCGATGCATGGCCTGCGCAGTTCGCGCATGCAGCCGCGCTGGGCTTCGATCACGCGCTGATCGGCAGCCTCTTCGCGCCTGGACGAGCCGGCCACGGACAGGTGGTCGGCAACCACGCCCGCCTGCATCCGGTATTCGAGACCCAGCAGCCCGCCAGCGAGGCGATACGCACGCTCGCGAGCGCCGCCAGTCAGAACGGCCTGACCTTGCTGGTCGATCTGGTGATCGACCGGATGGCCGCCGATGGCGCGCTGTACGCCGAACATGCCGACTGGTTCCACCCATTCGAGTCTGAAGAGGCGCGGCTCGACCCCCGCCACGTGCATCGCGAGGACAACGTCGCGTATGCCAACTTCAACGACGCCGGCAGCAGCGCCGCGTTGGTCGGCTGGTGGACGCAGCAGTTGCTGGCGCTCGCCGAGGCCGGCGTGGGCGGCTTCCGGTTCGATTCGCCGCATCGCGTGCCGGCCGCCGTCTGGCGGCAATTGGGCGACGCGGTCCGCGCGCAGCATCCCGAGGTGCGTTTTCTCGCCGCCACGCCCGGCCTCGCTCGCGGCGATCTGCTCGGCCTGCAAGGCGCCGGCTTCGACAGCGTGTTCTCGTCGGTGCGCTGGTGGGACTTTCGCGCAAGCTGGATGGTCGAGGAACATGCCGCGCTCGCGTGCATCGGCGCGCCGATCGCGTTTCCCGAAGCGCCTTACGGTACCCGCCTCGCCGCCGAGTTGAGCGATTCGCACGACGCCGCCATCGTCGAGCGGGCCTACCGGCGCGCGTTGTTCACGTCGGCCGCCATCGGTACGGGCTGGATGATGCCAATGGGTTTCGAATACGGCATCACCGAGCCGATGTCGCAAACGCGCGGCGATGCTTCGCAGTTCGCCCTCGCGGTCCAGGCGAAGCATTTCGATCTCTCGGAACGCATCACGCACGCCAACCAGGTGTCGCGCAATACGAAGACGCTGCACGCCAACGGTGAATTGCGCCCGCTCAGCGGGCCCGGCGCACCCGCGGCGGTGTTGCTGCGCGCCGACCAGCCCGACCTGCGCGAGGCCGACGAAGCGATTTTGATCGCGATCAATCCCGAACTCGGCGCACCGGTACGCGTCGACCCCGCGCGCTTCCTGGCGGGCGTGCCGGGCAACTTCACACGCTTCGTGCCGCTCGATGCGCCCGCCAGCGCCTCACCCGTTACGCTGACATCGTTCACGCTCGCGCCCGGCGCGGTCGGACTGTTCCGCGCGGTCACGGAGAAGCCGATCCGTCTCGCGCCACCCATCGACAAGGCGAACAGCAAGCGCAGCGGCCGCAAGACCGTGATCGAGGCGCTAAGCGCGCCGCGCGTGGCGATCGAGAGCGTGACGCCTTCGGTCGACAACGGCCGCTTCGCGGCCAAGCGCAGCGTGGGCGAACGCGCCGAAATCACCGCCGCGATCTTCGCCGAAGGTCACGACAAGATCGCCGCCGCCGTGATCTGGCGCGCCGCCGACGAAACCGCCTGGCACGAAGTGTTGATGGAACCGGCCCAACCCGCCGGCCTCGACATCTGGAAGGCGCGCATTCCGCTCGAACGCCTCGGCCGGCACGAATTCACCGTGATCGCCTGGCGCGACGACTTCGCTTCGCTGGTCGAGCACGTCCAGAAGAAGCTGAAGGCGGGACAGACCGTCGAACTCGAACTGGACGAGGCGTCGCATCTGTTCGCGCTGGTGCTCGCCGAGGTCGAAACCGCGGAAGGCGCGGTCACCGAACCGCTCGAACATATCGTCAAGGTGTTCACCAAGGCCGACCCGGAAACCAAGCTCGCGCTGCTGCTCGCGCCGACCACCGCGAAAGCGATGACCGCCGCGCGCCACCGGCCGTTCCTGAGCCGCGATCCGGTCATCTACAAGATCGACGCCGACCGCACCGCCGCGCGCTTTGCCAGCTGGTACGAAATCTTCCCGCGTTCGATGAGCGACGACGAATCGCGCCACGGCACCTTCGCCGATGTCACGACGAAGCTGCCGCGCATTCGCGACATGGGTTTCGACGTGCTGTATTTCCCGCCGATTCACCCCATCGGCGTGGCGAATCGCAAAGGCCGCAACAACACGCTGAACGCGCAGCCGGGCGACGTCGGCAGTCCGTATGCGATCGGCGGGGTCGAAGGCGGGCACACGGCCGTGCATCCGCAACTCGGCACGCTCGACGACTTCAAGGCGATGCTTGCCGCCGCGCACGCGCATGGCCTCGAAATCGCGCTCGACTTCGCGGTGCAATGCTCGCCGGATCACCCGTGGCTCAAGGAGCATCCGACGTGGTTCGCGTGGCGCCCCGACGGCACGCTGCGCTACGCGGAGAATCCGCCGAAGAAGTATCAGGACATCGTCAATCCCGACTTCTATGCGCACGACGCCAAGCCCGATTTATGGCTCGCGCTGCGCGACGTGTTCCTGTTCTGGATCGAAGCGGGCGTGCATATTTTCCGCATCGACAATCCGCACACCAAGCCGCTGCCGTTCTGGGAGTGGGTGATCGGCGATATCCGCGCGCGCTATCCCGACACGATCTTCCTCGCCGAAGCCTTCACGCGGCCGCGCATGATGAACCGGCTCGGCAAGATCGGTTTCTCGCAGTCGTACACGTACTTCACGTGGCGGGAATCCAAGCGCGACTTCATCGAGTACATGACCGAGCTCACGCAAACCGGCGCGCGTGATTCGTACCGGCCGAACTTCTTCGTCAATACGCCGGATATCAACCCGCGGCATCTGCAATCGCAAGGGCGCACGGGTTTTCTGATTCGCGCCGCGCTCGCCTCGACGCTGGCCGGTTTGTGGGGCGTGTACAGCGGTTTCGAGCTATGCGAGGCCGCCGCGCTGCCGAACAGCGAGGAATATCTCGACTCCGAGAAGTACCAGTTGCGCGCGTGGGACTGGAACCGGCCCGGCAACATCGTCGGCGAGATCACTGCGCTGAACCGGATTCGCCGTGCGAACCCGGCGCTGCAAACGCATCTCGGCCTGACGTTCCTGCCCGCGCACAACGATCACATCCTATTCTTCGAGAAAGCGACCGAATCGCGCGACAACGTGATCCTCGTCGCGATCAATCTCGACCCGTTCAACGAACAGGGCGCGGATATCGAATTGTCGTGGGAGACTCTCCAGAAATGGAATCTGCACGACCACGGCCCGCTGGAAGTCACCGACCAGATGACCGGCGCGCGCTTCGAATGGCACGGCCGCTGGCAGCACGTCCAGCTCGGGTCGGGCCAGCCGTTCTCGATCTGGCGCATCGCGCCGCTCGGCGGCCTGCCCGCTGAACGGCCGGATGAAGCCGACAGCGACTATCACGCAGACGCTGGCAACCCAACCTCAACGGAAGGTGCGACATGAAGCGTGACGACCCGGCTCAAAGCACGACACAGTCACCGGTGGGCAATGTCCCTGGCAACACGGCCAAGCCGCGCACGAATCGGCGCGGCAAACCGGCGGCCTTGAGCGACGATCCGCTCTGGTACAAAGACGCGATCATTTATCAGGTGCACATCAAGTCGTTCTTCGATGCGAACAACGACGGCGTCGGCGATTTTCCCGGCCTGATCGCGAAGCTCGACTACATTGCCGAGCTCGGCGTGAACGCGATCTGGCTGCTGCCGTTCTATCCATCGCCGCGGCGCGACGACGGCTACGACATCGCCGACTACCGCAACGTGCACCCCGACTACGGTCAGATCGCCGACGTGAAGCGCTTCATTCAGGAAGCACACGCACGCGGCATTCGCGTGATCACAGAACTGGTGATCAACCACACGTCGGATCAGCACCCCTGGTTTCAGCGCGCGCGCCGCGCGAAGCCGGGTTCGAATCACCGCAACTACTACGTGTGGTCCAACACCGATCAGAAATACCAGGAAACGCGGATCATCTTTATCGACTCGGAGCCGTCCAACTGGACGCACGATCCCGTGGCGGGCGCGTATTACTGGCACCGTTTCTACTCGCATCAGCCCGACCTGAATTTCGACAATCCGGCCGTGCTGAAGGAAGTGCTGCAGGTCATGCGCTTCTGGCTCGATATGGGCATCGACGGGCTACGGCTCGACGCGGTGCCATATCTGGTGGAACGTGAGGGCACGAACAACGAGAATCTGCCGGAAACGCACGAGGTGCTCAAGAAGATTCGCGCCACTATCGACGCCGAGTATCCGAACCGGATGCTGCTCGCCGAAGCCAACCAGTGGCCGGAAGACGTGAAGGAATACTTCGGCGATGAAGACGAATGCCACATGGCATTCCACTTTCCGCTGATGCCGCGCATCTACATGTCGATAGCGAGCGAAGACCGCTTCCCGATCACCGACATCATGCGGCAAACGCCGGACCTCGCCGAAACGAACCAGTGGGCGATTTTCCTGCGCAATCACGACGAATTGACGCTGGAGATGGTCACGGATTCCGAGCGTGACTATTTGTGGAACACCTACGCGAGCGATCGCCGCGCGCGGCTGAATCTCGGCATTCGCCGCCGCCTCGCGCCGCTGATGGAGCGCGACCGCCGCCGTATCGAACTGATCAATTCGCTGCTGCTCTCCATGCCGGGCACGCCCGTGATCTATTACGGAGACGAACTGGGCATGGGCGACAACATCCACCTCGGCGATCGCGACGGCGTGCGCACGCCGATGCAGTGGTCGTCGGATCGCAACGGCGGATTTTCGCGCGCCGATCCTGAGCAACTGGTGCTGCCGCCGGTCATGGGCTCACTGTACGGTTTCGACGCAGTGAATGTGGAAGCACAAAGCCGCGACCCGCATTCGCTGCTGAACTGGACCCGGCGCATGCTCGCCACGCGCCGCGCGAAACAGACGTTCGGGCGCGGCACGATCCGTTTCCTGAAGCCGGAAAACCGCAAGATCCTCGCGTATCTGCGCGAAATGCCTGGCGAGCCGCCGATCCTGTGCGTGGCGAATCTGTCGCGCGCGCCGCAAGCGGTGGAGCTCGATCTGTCCGAGTTCAACGGCTCGGTGCCGATCGAAATGACCGCCGATTCCGTGTTCCCCGCCATCGGCCAACTGACGTATCTGTTGACGTTCCCGCCGTACGGCTTCCTGTGGTTCCTGCTGTGTGAGGGCAGCCAGCGTCCGACGTGGGCACAGGCCCATTCGGAGTCGCTGCCGGAATTCGTGACGATCGTGATCCGCGAAGGCCAGGTCGGACCGACGCCGGAGAACGTACGCCTGCTCGAATCCGAAGTGCTGCCTTCGTGGCTGAGCCGGCGCCGCTGGTTTGCGTCGAAGGATCAGAAGCTCAATGCGGTGCGGCTCGCGGCGTTGACCACGATTCCGCACGGCGGTTTCGCCTTCACCGAAATCGAGGCGGACGTAGGTGGTCACACCGAACGCTACGTGGTGCCGATCGCCATCACGTGGGGCGGCGAAACGACTTTCCCGTTGTTCAAGCAACTGGCCTTCGCGCGCGTGCGGCGCGGCCGCAACGTGGGACATCTGACGGACGCCTTTGCGTTGCCGATCTTCGCGCATGGCGTGATGCGCAAGCTGCGCGAACGCGCCGTGGTGCCGACCGTGCAGAAGAGCGAAATCAAGTTTCTGCCGACTGAGCGTTTCGCCGAACTCGAGGGGCTCGGCGAGCGGCCGGAGATCCGCTGGCTCGCGGCGGAACAGAGCAACAGTTCGTTGATCATCGCCGATGCGGTCGTGCTGAAACTGGTGCGCCGCCTCGTGAGCGGCGTCCATCCGGAAGCCGAAATCAGTCGGTACCTGACGCAATTGGGTTACGCGAATACCGCGCCGCTATATGGCGAAGTGGTGCGCGTCGATCCCGAAGGCGTGCCGCATACGCTGTGTATTCTGCAAGGCTATATCGAGAATCAGGGCGACGCGTGGAACTGGTCGCTCGACTATCTGCGCCGCTCCGTGGACGAACTCGCGATCGCCGTCGATACCGAATCGCAATCGGCGTCGGACCGCACCAACGAGGCGATTCTGGTGGAAGGCTACAGCACGTTGGCCGGCATCATCGGCAGACGGCTGGGCGAATTGCACGTGACGCTCGCCTCGCCGACGGACGACCCGGCGTTCGCGCCGGAACCCGCCAGCGCGGAGCAGGTGAAGGCATGGGTGGACGGCACGCAGGCGATGCTCGCCAGCGCGCTCGATCTGCTCGCGCCGCGCATCGAGCAGATGAGCGATCCGGAAACCAAGGCGCTGGCGCAAAGCCTGATCGACCGTCGCAAGGAACTGGTGGCCGTCGTCGACAAGCTGGTTTCCGCCGACGCGGGCGCGCTGCGCATTCGCATTCACGGCGACTTCCACCTCGGCCAGGTGCTGGTCGCGCAAGGCGACGCGTATCTGATCGACTTCGAAGGCGAGCCGGCACGCACGCTCGAAGAACGTCGTCAGAAGTCGAGCCCGCTGCGTGACGTGGCTGGCCTGATGCGCTCGCTGTCGTACGCAAGCGCCGCTGCGCAGTCCACCACGGAGGCCGCGCCGCAACAGACCGCCGATCGCAAGCGCACGCTGTTCGACCGTTTCCGCGCGTATGCCACCGAGACGTTCCTCAGCGAGTACCGCGCGGCTGCCGCGCAAGCGTCGACGCCGCTCGTCGCGCCCGAAGCCGAACAGGCCTTGCTCGATCTGTTCCTGATCGAAAAAGCCGCCTACGAAATCCGTTATGAAGCGGCCAACCGCCCGACGTGGCTCAGCTTGCCGGTACGCGGCCTCGCCGCGCTCGCCAGCCGTTTGCTCGGCGACACCGGCGCACACGGCCACGATTCTTCAACCCAGGCGCCAGGCGCCGCCACGCCGCCTAACCCGGCCGAGGGCGACTATGAGTGAGCATGATCCGGCCGTAGGCCTTCAACCGCTCGAGATCGACGCGCTCGTCGAAGCGCGCCACCCCGATCCTTTCTCACAGCTCGGGCTGCATCAGACGAACGCGGGGCCGGTGGTGCGCGCACTGTTGCCGAACGCCGCGCACGTCAGCGTGATTTCCCGCGCCGACGGTGCGTTGCTCGGCGAGCTCGAACAGTTGCGGCCGGGCCTCTTTGCAGGCCGCGTCACGGCCGCGGCGCCGTACCGTTTGCGCATCGACTGGCATGGCGTGGTGCAGGAAATCGAGGACACATATTCGTTCGGTCCGGTTCTCGGCGACGAGCCGCTCGGCCGGCTCGCCGGCGGCGATCCGTACGCGGTGCTCGAATGCCTCGGCGCCCATCCGATGGAATTCCACGGCGTGCCGGGCGTGCGCTTCGCCGTGTGGGCGCCGAACGCGCGGCGCGTTTCGGTGGTGGGCGACTTCAATGCGTGGGACGGCCGCCGTCATCCGATGCGGCTGCGGCATCAGGCCGGCGTGTGGGAATTGTTCGTGCCGCGCGTCGGTCCAGGCACGCGCTACAAATACGAGCTGCTCTCGCGCGACGGTCATCCGCTGCCCCTGAAGGCCGATCCGTGCGCGATGCAAACGGAAAAGCCGCCGGGCACCGCGTCGATCGTTGCGCATGTCGACGAAATCGAGCAGTTTCCGTGGACCGATCACGAATGGATCCAGTCACGCGCCAGCAAGCAGACGCCGCGTTCGCCAATCTCGATCTACGAAGCGCATGCCGAGTCCTGGCTGCGCGTCGCGGAACAAGGTCAGCGCGGACTCGACTGGGATGAACTCGCGGAGCGGATGATTCCGTACGTGAAAAGCATGGGCTTCACTCACGTGGAGTTCATGCCGATTGCGGAGCATCCGTTCGGCGGATCGTGGGGCTATCAGCCGCTTGGGCAGTTCGCGCCGTCGGCGCGCTTCGGCAAACCCGAACAGTTCGCAAGATTCGTCGACAAGGCGCACGAAGCCGGACTCGGCGTGATTCTCGACTGGGTGCCGGCGCACTTTCCGAACGACGCGCATGGCCTGATCGACTTCGACGGCACGCCGCTCTACGAGCACGCCGACCCGCGCGAAGGCTATCACCAGGATTGGAACACGATGATCTACAACCTCGGCCGCAACGAGGTGAGCGCGTTCCTGGTCGCTTCAGGGCTGGCGTGGTTGAAGCGCTATCACGTCGACGGGTTGCGCGTGGATGCGGTCGCATCCATGCTGTACCGCGACTATTCGCGCGCCGCTGGTGAGTGGGTGCCGAACATTTACGGCGGCCGCGAGAACCTCGAATCGATTGCGTTCCTCAAGCGCCTGAATCACGAAGTCGGCTACGTGCCGGGCGCGCCGGGCGCAATCACGATCGCCGAGGAATCGACCGCGTGGCCAGGCGTGACGGCGCGTGTCGAAGACGGTGGCCTCGGTTTCCAGTTCAAGTGGAACATGGGCTGGATGCACGACACGCTGCACTACATGGAAGAAGATCCGGTCTACCGCCAATACCATCACCACATGCTGACGTTCGGCATGGTGTACGCGTATTCGGAGCGCTTCGTGCTGCCGCTCTCGCACGATGAAGTAGTGCACGGCAAGGGGTCGCTCCTCGGCAAGATGCCCGGCGACAGGTGGCAGAAGTTCGCCAACCTGCGCGCGTACTTCGGTTTCATGTGGACGCATCCGGGCAAGAAGCTGCTGTTCATGGGCGGCGAATTCGGCCAGATGGCGGAGTTCGATCACGATACGTCGCCGCATTGGCATCTGCTCGACGATTCGAATCACCACGGCGTGCAGAAGCTGGTGCGCGACCTGAACCGGTTGTACAGCGAAGAGCCCGCGCTGTATCTGCTCGATTGCGAGCCGGGCGGCTTCGAATGGCTGATCGGCGACGACAGCGGCAACAGCGTGTTCGCCTATCGCCGCACCGATGGCGCGGGCCGCGAACTCGTCGTAGTGTGCAATATGACGCCGGTGCCGCGGGTGGGTTACCGGATCGGCATGCCGCGCGGCGGACGCTGGTCGGAAGTGCTCAATACGGACGCCGGCGTGTATGGCGGCTCGAACATGGGCAACGGCGGCGTGATTCACACCGACTCCCAATCGAGCCATGGCTGGCCACATTCCGCTTCACTGACGCTGCCGCCGCTTGCGACGATCGTATTGCGCGCGGATTGATGGAGGTGCTGTGAAGCGAGCGCGCGGCGTGCGAAATCTTCGCGCCGCGCGCTCGTTGCATGAAGACCCACGACAGCGTTCAACAATCAGAACAAGGAAGGGGAATCATGTCGCATGCAATGCCCGACCGGCTTCTGCCCGGTTCGCCGTATCCGCTCGGCGCCAGCTGGGACGGCCTCGGCGTCAACTTTGCGGTGTTTTCGGCGAACGCGCAAAAAATCGAGCTTTGCCTGTTCGATCCGACCGGCCGCAAGGAAATCCGCCGCTTCACGCTGCCCGAATGCACCGACGAAGTCTGGCACGGCTACCTGCCCAACGCGCATCCGGGCACCGCTTACGGGTTTCGCGCGCACGGGCCGTATCAGCCGCAGCATGGGCATCGCTTCAACCCGCACAAGCTGCTGCTCGATCCGTACGCGCGCAAACTGGTCGGACAGTTTCGCTGGTCGGATGCGCTGTTCGGTTATCGCGTGCATTCGAATCGCGCTGACCTTTCTATCGACCGGCGCGATTCGGCGCCGGCCATGCCCAAGTGCGTGGTGATCGACGAAGCGTTCGACTGGTCGCACGACAAGCGCCCGAATGTGCCGTGGGGCGAAACCATCGTCTACGAAACGCATGTGCGCGGCGCCTCGATGTTGCGCGCCGATTTGCGTCAGCACGAACGCGGCACGTTCGCGGCGCTGGCTTCGCCGGAGTTCATCGAGCATTTGCTGAAACTCGGCGTGACCGCCGTCGAATTGCTGCCCGTGCATGCGTTTCTCAACGACCGCTTCCTGGTGGAACGCGGGCTGCGCAACTACTGGGGCTACAACACGGCGGCATTTTTCGCACCGGAGCCGTCGTATCTGAGCACGCACCGGCTCGACGAAATGCGCATCGCCGTGCGTCAGTTGCACGCGGCCGGCATCGAAGTGATTCTCGACGTGGTCTACAACCACACCTGCGAAGGCAACGAGATGGGGCCAACGGTGTCGTGGCGCGGCCTCGACAATGCCAGCTACTACCGCCTCATTCCCGGCGACGAGCGTCACCATATCAACGACACAGGCTGCGGCAACACGGTGAATCTGCCGCATCCGCGTGTGCTGCAAATGGTGATGGATTCGCTGCGCTACTGGTCGACCGCTTTCAACATCGACGGCTTCCGTTTCGATCTCGGCGTTACGCTCGGCCGTGAGCAGCACGGTTTCGACCCTGGCTCCGGTTTCTTCGACGCGTTGCGCCAGGACCCGATCCTGTCGCAACGCAAGCTGATTTCCGAGCCTTGGGATATCGGACCGGGCGGTTATCAGCTAGGCAATCATCCGCCGGGTTTTGGCGAATGGAACGACCGTTTCCGCGACACCGTGCGCCGTTTCTGGCGCGGCGACGCCGGTTTGCGGCCCGATCTCGCCGCGCGTCTGACCGGCTCGGCCGATCTGTTCAATCGACGTTTCAGGAAGCCGTGGGCGTCGGTCAATTTCGTCACGTCGCATGACGGTTTTACGTTAGCGGATGTCACCGCTTACGAGCAGAAGCACAACGAAGCCAATCGCGAAGACAACAACGATGGCCACAACGAGAACTGCAGCCGCAACTGGGGCGTGGAAGGCCCGAGCGACGACCCCGCGATTCTCGCCACGCGCAAACGCGTGGCGCGCTCGCTGATCGCCACGCTGCTGATGGCGCTCGGCACGCCGATGGTGCTGGCCGGCGACGAATCGCTGCGCACGCAGAACGGCAACAACAACGCGTACTGCCAGGACAACGAAATTTCATGGCTCGACTGGGAACGCGCTGAATCGCCGGACGGGCAGCAGATGACCGCGTTCGTCGCGCGCGTGATCGCGCTGCGCAAGCAACATCCGCTGTTGCGCGAAACGCGCTTTCTATTCGGCGATCGTGAAGTGTTGCCCGGCCTGTTCGACGTGGGCTGGTTCGACGAGCACGGCGACCCGCTCACCATCGAGGCCTGGCAGGATCCCGAAGGCCGCGCGTTCACGCTGCGGCGCGCGGGTCCAGGCTTAAACGGCGAAACAGAAGTATTGTTGATGATGCTCAACGCCAACGAGGAAACACTGCGTTTTACGCCGCCCGCCCCGCACCTGGAATGGCACGTGCTGTTAGACACTGCTGAGCCGGAGAGCACGCCGCATCGGCTGGCGGTTGGAGAGGTCGAAGTGGCCGCGCATAGCCTCGTGATGCTGGCTGCGCAGCCGGTGGGCGAAGCGGATTGGCAGGCGGGCTGGAAGGCCGGCGCGCAGCACGGACCGCGGCTGTTGACTGCACTTCCGCCCGATCCTGGTGCGCATCCGCCCAGTAGCGATATGTCGCCGACTACTTAGGGGTAGCGGCGCCGCGAGCGACGCATAACACGCGGCTCGAAAGCAAAACTGAATGGTGACGAATCATGTCCGAAAGTCCGATTGATCCTCATGCGCATCATCACGCGCACTGTTTGCCGTTCGGCGCGCAGTTGCTAGGCGCGACGGGCACGAAGCCGCGCACGCGGTTTCGCTTTTGGGCGCCTTCCTGCCAACACGTCCAGGTGGAAATCGAAAACGGCCCTGCCCAAGGCACGCACGATATGACGCCCGCCGGTAACGGCTGGTTCGAAGCAAGCGTCGACGGCGGCGCGGGCACGCTGTACCGCTTCCGGTTGGATGGCGAGCATGCGGTGCCCGATCCGGCATCGCGCTTTCAGCCGCAAGACGTGCATGGGCCGAGCGAAGTCATCGATCCGCGCGCGTACCGTTGGGAACACACGAACTGGCATGGCCGGCCTTGGGAAGAAACGGTGTTGTACGAGTTGCACGTCGGCGCAATGGGCGGTTATGCGGGTGTGCAGAAGCGCCTGCCGGAACTCGCCGCGCTCGGCGTCACCGCCATCGAACTGATGCCGTTGAACGACTTCCCCGGCAAGCACAATTGGGGCTACGACGGCGTGTTGCCGTATGCGCCCGATTCCGCCTACGGCCGCCCAGAAGATCTGAAAGCGCTGGTCGATGCCGCGCACGGTCTCGGCCTCATGGTGTTTCTCGACGTGGTCTATAACCACTTCGGCCCGGACGGCAACTATCTGCACCAGTACGCCCGCTCATTTTTCCGCGAAGGCACGCACACGCCGTGGGGCCCGGCGATCGATTTCGAGCGCAGCGAAGTGAGCGACTTCTTCACGGATAACGCCGTCTACTGGATCAACGAATATCGTCTCGACGGGCTGCGTTTCGACGCGGTGCACGCTATCGACAACCACGCGTGGCTGCGCGAATTGTCCGATCATATCCGCGCCAAAGTGCAGCACGGCCGGCACGTGCATCTGGTGCTGGAAAACGAGCACAACAGCGCGAGCCTGCTGGAAACGCATTTCGACGCGCAATGGAACGACGACGCGCACAACACCTTGCACGTGCTGCTGACCGGCGAAACGGAAGGCTATTACCACGCGTACGAAGACCAGCCGATCCGCCGTCTCGCGCGCGTCCTATCGGAAGGCTTCGCCTATCAGGGCGACCCTTCGCCGATACACGACGGCAAACCGCGCGGCGAAGCGAGCGGTCATCTGCCGCCCACTTCGTTCGTGATGTTCCTGCAGAACCACGATCAGATCGGCAACCGCGCGTTCGGCGAGCGGCTGCGCAAACTGACCTCGGACGACGCGTTGCGCGCCGCCACCGGCCTGCTTCTGTTGTCGCCGCAAATCCCGCTGCTCTTCATGGACGAGGAGTACGGCTCCACTCGACCCTTCCTGTTCTTCACCGACTACGCCGGCGATCTCGCCGACGCGGTCCGCGAAGGACGGCGCCGCGAATTCGCGCGCTTTTCCTCGTTCAGCGACGAGAAACGCCGCGCGCAGATTCCCGATCCGAACGACGTGAAGACGTTCGCGGCATCGTCGCCGGCGGCGTCGCACACAGCGCCGAATCACGAAGGCGATGAAGCGAAAGACCGCCTCGACTGGATGCACTTCTACAAATCCGCGCTCGCTGTGCGCGCCAAACTGATTACCCCGCGCCTGCAACATAGCAAGTCGTGCGGTGTGATGGTGCTGACCGCGGCGAATGGCGGCGACGCCAATGCGCTGATCGCGCGCTGGAAACTCTGCGACGGCGAGACGTTATCGGTCGCGCTGAATCTCTCGAAAGAGAACGTGGCGTGCGCCGAAATTCCGGCCGGCAAGGTGATTTTCGAAACGCCGCCACGCGTGCGCGAACAGATCGACGTCAAGGTGTTGCCGCCGTACACGTTCGTCGCGTGGCTGACCGGCGACGTCTGCGACTACGCCATCGGCCACGATGCCCGCATTGCGGGCCAACAGGAGCGCCACGCGTGACTACCCGACGCCCTAACAACACGATCGTCACTCTCGCCTCGCGCGCCGGCTTCGAGGTGGAGTGGCAGGACGCGCACCATACGACGCAGCATGTGCCTGAGACCACACTCGCCGTGCTGCTCGAGCGGATGGGTTTGCCGTGCGGCAACGCCACGCAAATCCGCCAAAGCACTGCCGCGCTGGAAGCAGAATTGTCGGGCCGCAAACTTCCGCCGCTGATGACCGCGGAAGTCGGGCGCGGCATTGCCTTGCACGTCGCGGCGATCAAATCCGGCATCCATTATCGGATCGAGCTTGAAAGCGGCTCGATCATCGACGGCAGGTTTACGGCGCCCAAAGGCGAGGCGTTGCTCGCACCGATCGACGAGGCCGGCTATCACACGCTCGTGATCAACGATCAACGCGTGACGCTGGCCGTGGCGCCGCCGCGCTGCTATACGGTCGCCGACGCCTGGCGCACGCTGCGCGACCACGACGAGGACACCGGCGACAACAGGACCACGCCGCCGCTGTGGGGCATCGCCGCGCAGTTATACGGCTTGCGCCGCACCGGCGACGGCGGCATCGGCGACTATTCGGCGCTTGCGCAAATCGCCGTTGGAAGTGCGAAGCGTGGCGCGCACGCGCTCGCCGTCAGCCCGACTCATGCGATGTTCAGCGCGGAGCCGGAGCGCTTCAGTCCATATTCACCGTCGTCGCGTTTGTGGTTGAACGTCACGCATATCGATCCCGCTGCCGTGTTCGGCGCGGATGCGGCCCATGCCGCGCTCGAAGCCGCACAGGCCGGCGACGCGTGGTCGAAACTCGAACGCCTGCCGCTGATCGACTGGCCGAACGCGGTCGTGCTGAAGCTGAAAGTCTTGCGCACGCTGTACGAGCATTTCTGCACGCACGAACGCGCGCAGCACACGCCGCGCGCGCTGGAATTTCACGGCTTCTGCGGACGCGCCGGGCGCGCGCTCGAAGATCACGCGCGTTTCGAAGCGCTGCAGGCGGCGCAACTCTCGCAAGAAGGCGGCAACGGACATTGGCGCAACTGGCCCGAGGCATTGCGCGATCCGCGCAGCCCGGAAGTCGAAGCCTTCGCCGAGGCCAATCGTCATGAGGTCGATTTTCATCTGTTTCTGCAATGGCTCGCCGCCAAGGGTTTGTCGCACGCACAACATGCGGCGCGCGATGCCGGCATGGCCGTCGGCCTGATCGCCGATCTCGCGGTGGGATGCGATAGCGCCGGCAGCCATGCATGGTCGTATCGCGACGACATGCTGCAAGGCGTATCGGTCGGCGCGCCGCCGGATCTGTTCAACCAGGCCGGCCAGGCGTGGGGACTCACCACGTTCTCGCCGCGCGCCATGCGCACGCAGGGCTTTTCCGCTTTCATCGACATGTTGCGCGCGGCGTTCGCGCATGCCGGCGGCATCCGCATCGATCACATTCTCGGCCTGCGGCGGCTGTGGCTCGTACCAGAAGGCGAAAGCGCGCGCAACGGCGCTTATTTGCGCTACCCGCTCGAAGACCTGCTGCGTTTGATCGCGCTCGAATCGTGGCGGCATCGCGCGATCGTGATCGGCGAAGATCTCGGCACCGTGCCGCCCGGTTTTCGCGAGCGGCTCGAAGAGCACGGCATCGCCGGCATTCGCGTGCTGTGGTTCGAGGGCGCGCACGACGGCAAAGGATTCAAGCCGCCTTCGGCTTGGGACCGCAATGCGGTCGGCACGACGACCACGCACGATCTGCCGACGGTCGCCGGCTGGTGGCGCGGCAGCGACATCACGTGGCGCAACAGGATCGGCCAGACGATGGCGCGCGCGGACGGCCGCGATCCGGAGGAAGCGGCCCAGGAAGTGCGCGCGCAAGACCGCGCCGAGTTGTGGCGCGCGTTCCAGCAAGCGGGCGTGGCCGCGCCCGACGTCGCGGCGCCGCCGCCCGACCGCGCGCCCGTGGACGAAGCGCTCGCCTTCGTGGCCGCGACGCCCGGCCCGCTGGTCACGTTTCCGCTCGAGGATCTGTTCGCGCAAGTCGAGCAGCCGAATCTGCCCGGCTCGATCGACGAGCATCCGAACTGGCGGCGCCGCGTGAGCGTGCCGATCGACGAACTGTTCGAGGACGACACTTTCTGCGACCGGCTGCTCGCGGTAGATCGCGCGCGCCGCGCCGCGACCGCCCCGGTTCCTTCCGCCAACGCTTCTTCGGAGCCTGATACGCCATGACCGTCCCGCGCTCCACGCTTCGCCTCCAGTTCCACCGAGGCTTCACCTTCGACGATGCCGCGAAGCACGTCGATTACTTCGCCGCGCTCGGCATCAGCCACGTGTACGCGTCGCCGATTACGACGGCCGAACCGGGCTCGATGCACGGCTACGACACCGTCGACTACACCCAGGTCAGCGCCGAGTGCGGCGGCGAGGCGAGCCTGAAGCGCCTCGTCGATAAACTGCGCGCGCATAACATGGGACTGATCATCGACACCGTGCCCAATCATATGGGCGTCGGCGGATCGAGCAACGCGTGGTGGCTCGACATCCTCGAATGGGGCCGTCATAGCGCTTATGCGCGGCACTTCGACGTGGACTGGCATTCGCCCGATCCTGCCTTGCGCGGCAAGGTGCTGGTGCCCACACTCGGCGCGCCGTACGGCGAGGAACTCGCGGCAGGCCGCATCGCGCTGCATTTCGCGGCCGACATTGGGCGCTTTTATATCGGCTACGGCCCGCACGTGTTTCCCGTGTGCCCAACCGATTACGCGTCGATTCTGCAAAGCGCCGACCGCGCCGATCTCAACGCACTCGCCGAGCGCTTCCACGGACTCACGACGCAACCGACCGATCATCCGCGCGCCGCCGAAGGCCGCGACATGCTGCGCGAGTTCGTCGCACAAAACGGTGCCTCGGCGATCGAAATCGCGCTGCAGGCGTATGCCCCTGACGATCCGGTGACGCGTGACCGACTGCATCGGCTGATCGAGCGGCAGCACTTCCGCCTGGCGTGGTGGCGCACCGCGTCCGACGAGGTGAACTGGCGGCGGTTCTTCGACATCTCGACGCTCGCCGGCGTGCGCGTGGAACGGCCCGAAGTGTTCGAGGCCGTGCATGCGCTGCCTTTCCGTCTGTACCAGGAAGGCGTGGTGGACGGCTTGCGGATCGATCACGTCGACGGCCTCGCCGAGCCGCGTGAATACTGTCAGCGTTTGCGTCAGCGTCTCACGGAACTGCGCGATACCGCGCCGTATGTGGTGGTCGAAAAGATTCTCGGCCGCGGCGAACCGCTGCGCGACGATTGGCCCGTGGACGGCACGACCGGCTACGATTTCACGAGCGACGTCGGCGCGTTGCTGCACGATCCGGCGGGCGCCGAACCGCTCGCGCAAACGTGGGCCGAACTGACCGGCCGCAGCCCCCGTTTTGCAGACGAAGCGCTAATCGCGCGCCGCAAGATTCTCGCGGAAAACCTGTCGGCGGAGCTCGACCGCGCGGCGCGCGCGTTGCATCGCATTGCCCGCGATTCGCTGACCACGCGCGATTTCACCTTCACTACGCTGCGGCGTGTGTTGACCGAACTGGTCGTGCATTTTCCGGTGTATCGAATCTATCCGCAGAACGGTCTGCGTAGCGCGGCGGATAACGTTTATTTCGAGCAGGCTTTGGAGGGCGCGCGACGGACGCTTTCGCGCGCGGATCTTGTCGCGCTCGATCGCGTAAATGCGTGGCTCGGCGGTAGCGCGGAAGAACCGCCGCCCGGACGAAGCGGCGCACCGCAGCAACAAGGCCAGAACGGCACACCGCCAAGCCATGCCGGTTCCGCGCGACGCACCGCGCAGACGCTGTTTTCACAACTGACCGCGCCGGTTGCCGCGAAGGCGGTCGAAGATACGGCCTGCTATCGCTATGGCCGGCTATTGTCACGCAATGAAGTCGGCTCGGACCCGGGCGAGTTCGCACTGTCGGTCGAAGCGTTTCACGCGGCGAATCTGGAGCGTTCGCAGCGCTTCCCGCACGCGATGCTCGCAACGGCCACGCACGATCACAAACGTGGCGAAGACGTGCGCGCGCGGCTCGCTGTGTTGAGCGAGCTCGCGCAGGACTGGGGCGCGACGTTGCGCGCGTGGTCCACGTTGAATGCGCCGCATCGTCGCGCGTTCGATGGCAAACCCGTCAGCAGCGTCGGCCAGGACACGACCTACCACTGGGCGCCCGGCCCCGCCGCCGAAGCGATGCTCTATCAAACACTGATAGGCTGCTGGCCGCCGGATTTGCAACCAGACGATGAAGCCGGCGTGAAGGAACTGGCCGAGCGCGTCGCGCAATGGCAATTGAAGGCGCTGCGCGAAGCCAAGCTGCAAACCAACTGGCTCGCGCCCGACGAAGGGTACGAGGCCGCCTGTCGCGATTTCCTGTTCGACATCCTTGCACCGCAGCGGCGTGACGGCTTCCTGAAGGCGTTGTCCGCGTTCGTCACGAGAATCGGCCGCGCCGGCGCGCTCAATAGCTTGCAACAGACCGTGTTGCGGCTGGCATCGCCTGGGATTCCCGATCTTTATCAGGGCACCGAGTTGTGGGACTTCAGTCTGGTCGATCCGGACAACCGCAGACCCGTCGATTTCGCCAAGCGCGAGGCGTGGCTCGTACAGACGCCGCCGTCGGAATTCCTGCCGAGCTGGCGCGATGGACGCGTGAAGCTCGCGGTAGTGCAGCGCGTGCTCGCGTTGCGAGCGCATTTGCCGGAGTTGCTGAGCCAGAGCGAGTATTTGCCGCTCGCCGTGCGCGGGAAGCACGCGTCGAGTGTAATCGCGTTTGCGCGGCGGCATGGCAATGCGTGGGCCGTGGTGATAGCGAGCCGGCTCGCGGCCGGCTTGCTCGGCGACGATGGCGATTTGCCGATGGTCGATCCGGCGAAATGGGAGGACACGGCGCTGGAGATGCCGTCCGATCTATCCGCGCGAGCGCTGTTCGACTGGCTGAGTCCCGCTGCGCCGAAGGTCGATGAAAACGGTCTGCTGTATCTGCGCGATGCGCTCGGCGCGATGCCGATCGCTGTGTTGGTGGAGGACGGCGTGCCGCGTAGTTGATCCTCTTGATCTTCTGGGCGAAGGCGGTTGGAGCGTATGTGCTCTGACCGCCTTTTTTATGGACCTGGTCGGAATGAGGCGTTATTCCGCTGAAGTGCTCTGCTCTTCGTGTCCCGCCACACGCGCCCTTTGTACAATCAGGATGTGAAGAATCAAGGGAAGCGCTGATGACGTGTTTCAGGCTTCCGTCGGCTAACCTAGCGTCCCGCTGCCCACAACAGTGAAAGTCCCGAAGACAACATCAAGCCGTCGACGACCAGTTTGAAGGTCGAGGGGCTCATACGAACCACAATCAGCCGCGCGGCAAACGAGCCGACCATGAGCGCAGAGCCGGTGATCAAGCCATCGATCACCACATGCAAAGGCAATGCGCCGAAATGATTGAAGACTGCGACTTTGGCGGCATAGACGGTCAAGGAGCCCGCCGCTTCGGTCGCGAGAAAAGCGCCCTTTACGAGGCCGTAAGACATGAACACCGGCACTGTGATCGGCCCGGTGGACACGACGATCCCGGTAAGAAAACCCACCACGCCGCCGATCAGGGAAAGCTGCCACAAAGAGAACTTGATATCCCGGCGCGCGAGCCAGCGCCGCGTGGGCACCATCGCGACGAAGAACAAACCCAAAGCAATTTCGACCGCGTGCGGCGGCAACGCAAGCAGCGTGCGCACACCGAGTGCCGCGCCCGGCACGGCGGTCACGCAGTAGGCGCCGCACGCCCGCCAGTCGATCTCGCGCCACCACGCGAGGACCTTGCCGAAGTTGCCCATGATCGCGGCGATCGCCATGATCGGCACCGCCTGTTGCGGACCGAACAGCATCACGAGAACGGGCATCAGCATCATCGACGAGCCGGTGCCGACCACGCCGCTCAGCGTGCCGGCCAGCAACCCGACGCACAGCACCAACAGATATCCCATGTCGCCCCCAATGGTGTGGACGCCAATTCTACCTGTGGCGTGTTGCAGCGCTATCGCGGCTTAGCCGCCTTCGTCATCGAAGGTTTTCGGATAGACGCGCACGAGCACGATCCGCGGTCCTTTCATCTTCTTGACGACGACGTCGAAGCGGTCGAACTCGACGCGCTGCCCTTCGGTGGGCAGATCGTTGAGCGCCTGAATCACGAGGCCGCCGACCGATTCGGCCTTGCCTTCGTCGATGTCGATCCCCAACGCGCGTTCCAGCGACACCACCGGCAAGCTGCCCTTGCCCATCAAGGTGCCGTCGTCCATGCGCGTCCAGTCGGCGTCGCCTTGACGGAATTCGTCGTGGATCTGGCCGACCAGTGCGCCGAGCAGATTGTCGAGCGTCAGGAACCCGATCGGCTTCGAACGCTTGTGGCCGACCAGCGCGAAGTGCGGCGCACCCTTGCGGAAGCGGCGAAACAGTTCGAGCGCCGGCATCTCCGGCGTCACGTACTGCACGGGCCGCGCGTATTTGGAGAGATCGTCGAGCGTGCTGCCCGCATGGCGGGCCAGCAGCAGATCCTTCAAATGGATCATGCCGGCCACGCGTTCGCCCGATGCGTCTTCGAACAGCGGATAGCGGCTGAAGCGATGCCGCGCCACCACCTGCATGTTTTCGCGCAACGGCAGATCGCGCCGCAAGCCGACCATTTCGTAGGCCGGACGCATGAGGTCCGACACCGTCATGCGCGAAAAATCCAGCGAGTGCGCGATCGTGTTCCACTCGTCCTGACTGTAGGCACCGTCCGGCGAACCCAGTTCCGTTGCGACGTTGGCGCGGCGGCCGCGCAGGATCAGCTTGAGTTCGTCGGTTGAGTAGTGCGAGTCGTGGCCGTGATCGGCGTCGAGCCCGGCGAGTTTGAGCACGGCATTCGCGCTCGTATTGAGCACCCAGATCGCCGGATACATGGCCCAGTAGAAGCCGTATAACGGCGTAGCGGTCCAGAGCGAAACCTTCTCCGCCTCACGAATCGCCAACGACTTCGGCGCCAGTTCGCCCACCACGATATGCAGGAACGAAATGCACGAGAACGCGAAGAACAGCGAAATGCCGTGGATCAGCTTCTCCGATTCCACGCCGAGCAGCGTGAAGAGCGGCGTGAGCAGTTCCGCGAAGGCGGGCTCGCCGATCCAGCCGAGCCCGAGCGACGCCAGCGTAATGCCGAGCTGACAGGCGGAAAGATAGGCGTCGAGGCGCCCGTGCACCTTGCCGAGCAGCCGTCCGCGCATGCCGTGTTTGGCGGCAAGGCTTTGCACGCGCGTCTGCCGCAGTTTGACCAGACCGAACTCAGCGGCAACAAAGAAACCGTTGAGGGCAACGAGAAACAACGCACCGATAAGGGCGACGACCTGGATCAAAGCGAAAGGCTCCGGCAACAAAAGTTGTCAGTATAGAGGGTGAAAGCTCGGTGAAATCTGAATCGCGCAAACGAAGTGGCTGAGTCCAACCGTTCACTTTGGTGCTGTTGCGCTCAGCGGGATGCGTAGCGCAAGCGTGGCCGTAGCGTTGCCGCCCGGCTCGCTGCCGGCCGCGTCGACTTGCTCGAAACTGCCGCCGTGCGCTTCCGCGACGCGTTTGCACAGCGCCAGCACCCACGCGATGCGTTTCGCCTCGCGCGGCTCGCGCGCCTGCTTGCGGGCAAACGCTTCGAGCACATGGGGCAAGGCGGGATCCTGCAACGCGGCGCTGTTCGTGTCGTACGCGAGGCTGGCGTGCCATGCGCTCGTGTCGGCTTTCGTGGACAGGACGACCGTGGCGCCTTCCGGGCTCGTTTCGACCGCGAACGTCAGCATCAGCCATAGCGCGGCGGCAAGGCGCTCGCGGTCGCCGTTGAGCTGCTCGCTGGCGAGTTGCGAGTCGAGCGTGACTTCCACACCGCGCGTCCGGGCCAGACCCGAGCGGACTTCTTCCACGGTTTCATCGAGCAGCGGATGCAGCGGGAACGACGCGTAGGCGAGCGCCAGCGATTTGGTTTCGGCGCGCGTGGCGTCGACGATCGTCTCGAGCAACTTGACCTGCTGGTCCACGCCATTGCGAATGCCGGTGACGGCACGCTGCGCGTTGGGGTCGTTCGCGTCGAGCTTGCGCTCCAGCACGTACGCCCAGCTATGAATGGCATTCAACGGACCGCGCAGATCGTGCGACACCAGCGAGAGCACATGGTCACGCATGAACAGCGCGGTTTCCGCGCGGAGATGCGCGGTACGTTCGGATACGGCGAAGCCGGAAGGCACCGGCTTTTCGCCGGTAGCTCCGGTTGAAGACGTTGTCACGATCGAGCCCTCTCAGGCAGTGCATGATGATTGAAAGAAGCCCCATTATAGGCATGCCGTCCGGCGCCACCAGCCTGGCCGGACGGCCAATCAGCACGCAATCCGCGTGCCACGCGGCAATCCTCGGCATGCGGCGCCAACACGCCTACAATGTCGGTTTTTACGTTTTTGACCTGAGGAGCGACACATGTCGACTGTGACTACCGAATCCGGCTTGAAGTACGAAGACATCGTTGAAGGCACCGGCGCCGAAGCGGTGGCCGGCAAGACCGTCAGCGTGCACTACACCGGCTGGCTGACCGATGGCCAGAAGTTCGACTCGAGCAAGGACCGCAATGACCCGTTCGCTTTCGTGCTGGGCGGCGGCATGGTCATCAAGGGCTGGGACGAAGGCGTGCAAGGCATGAAAGTCGGCGGCACGCGCAAGCTGACTATTCCGCCGCAACTCGGCTACGGCGTGCGTGGCGCAGGCGGCGTGATTCCGCCGAACGCCACGCTCGTGTTCGAGGTCGAATTGCTCGGCGTCTAAGCTTTTCGCAGTTCTGTCACCGCGCACCGTCGATGAGCCACGCCGCCGTTACCGCTCCTACCGTTTCGCTGCGCCGCTACGGCGCGATCGAAGCGTCGGACGTGCACGACTTTCACCAGGTCGTGCTCGGGCTCGACGGCGCGATGGTGATGGCGGTGAACGGCGTCGCGCAACGGCTCGACGCCAGTACCGCCTGGCTCATCCCGGCGGGCGCGCGGCACGATTACGCGGGCGTCGGCGAGAACCGGCAGTTGGTGCTGGATTTGCCGGCCACTTCGCTGGCCGTGCCGGAGCGTTTGTTCGACCGCGCGCGGCCCGTCTCCGTGGAAGGCTCGCTTGCGCAACTCGTGCATCGCATCGCGGCGCACGCTACCGGCGGCGTTCTGGGCGACGATCTGGATACGCGGCGTTTTCATTGGGACGCAGCCGCGCGCCTCGGCGCGGCGTTGGTGGCCGATGCGGGCACCACGGCCAGCGCCCAGGCAGCCGGCGCGGGTCTCGACTTTGCGCGTATCGACCGCTGGCTGCGCGCGCATTTATCGGAGCCTTTGCGGATCGCCGACCTCGCCGCGCATTGCGGCTTCGGCATGCGGCGCTTTCATCAGCTTTTTATCGAGGCGTTCGGCGAGACGCCGCATCGCTATTTGCAGCGGCTGCGGCTCGATACGTCGATCACGCTGCTCGCCGATCCGCGCCTTTCGTTAACGGATATCGCGCTGGACATCGGCTTCGGCGATCAGAGCGCCTACACGCACGCGTTCACACGGCGTTTCGGGCTGGCGCCCGGTCAGTGGCGCGCGTTGCGCCACTGAGTTTTCACTGCACTGAGTTTCACTGCGCGAGCCGCCCGAGCGGCCCGCCTGTCCTTCATTGAGCCTTCGCTCGAACCTCGCTCAACCCGCGAGACCGCGCTCCAGATCGCCGCGGATATCGCCGGCATTTTCCAGACCGACTGCAAGACGAATCAAGCCTTCGCTGATCCCCGCCGCCGCGCGCGCTTCCGGCGTCACGCGACCATGCGTGGTCGTGGCCGGATGCGTGATGGTGGTGCGCGTGTCGCCGAGGTTGCCGGTGATCGAGCAGATCTTCGTGTTGTCGATCACCCGCCATGCATTCGCGCGCATCTGCTCCGGCGTGTCGCCCTTCAGTTCGAACGAGAGAATCGCGCCGCCCGCCTTCTGCTGACGCATGGCCAGCGCGTGCTGCGGATGCGATTCGAGCCCCGGATAGAACACGCGATTCACGGCCGGATGCGTTTCCAGCCAGCGCGCGATTTCGAGCGCATTCGCCGACTGCTTTTCAACGCGCAGCGACAGCGTTTCCATGCCCTTGAGCAACACCCAGGCGTTGAACGCGGACAACGTCGGCCCGGCGCTGCGGACGAACGGGAACACCTTTTCCATGATGAACTGCTTCGTGCCGACCAGCGCGCCGCCGAGCACGCGGCCCTGACCATCGAGGAACTTGGTGGCCGAATGCATCACGACGTCCGCGCCGAGCTTCAGCGGCTGCTGCAAGGCCGGGCTGCAGAAGCAGTTGTCGACCACGAACAGCGCATTCGACGCCTTGGCGATCTTGCTGATCGCCTCGATATCGGCGACTTCGGTCAGCGGATTCGACGGCGTTTCGAGGAAAAACATCTTCGTCTCCGGGCGCACCGCGTTTTTCCACGCGTCCAGATCGGTCGGATCGACGAACGTGGTCGTGATGCCGAACTTGCTGAAGATCTGCGAGAACATGCCGAGCGTCGAACCGAACAGCGCCTGCGAGCTGACCAGATGGTCGCCCGCCTGCAACGCCGACATCACCACCGACATGATCGCGGCCATGCCCGACGCCGTCGCCATGCAGGCTTCGCCGCCTTCGAGCGCGGCCAGACGATCCTGGAACATCGAGACGGTCGGGTTCGTGAAGCGCGAGTAGGTGTAGTTATCTTCGGAATTCTTGAATTTTTCGGCGGCATCCGCGGCACTCGCGAACACGAAGCTCGAGGTCAGGAAAATCGCTTCCGAATGCTCGTTGAAGTCGCTGCGCACCGTGCCCGAGCGGACTGCCAGCGTGTCGAAGTTCAGGGAGTCGTCCATGTTGGTTCTGGTTTCCAATGTTCCATGACTGCGTTCGGCATTTGCGTCTCAGATGAACTGAGACGCGCGTATCAAGCCGAACGGCAGCAACAAAAAAGCCCGCTTTTGCGTCGGCATAAGCGGGCTTCATGTGCGGGGGAAAGCTGGAGCGGAGGTAGATGAATGCGGCTTTTCCACCATTCGCTTTAGCTGTTTCGGGTTGCCCCGCGTCCGCAAGCTGAGTTCAAATCGACGCAAGCCGTCATGCTAACACGCTCCCGGCGCGGCGTGCAGCGCGCCACGCCGCGAGCGGCCTCATTCAAAGCCGCGCTCAACCTACCGACAGTTGCAAATGCAGTTGCGAACGGGCCGGGGCGCCGCCGTCGATCGCTTCGCTCGCGGCGTCGCGGTCCGATTGCGAGGACGGTGCGAGACGCGCGGTTTCGATGCGGTCGAGGTACTCGGTGGTCACGTCGCCGGTCACGTAGTTGCCGTCGAAACACGACGCTTCGAATTCCTTCAGCGCGGGGTTGATATCGCGCACTGCCTGCTTGAGCGCGTCGACGTCCTGATAGACGAGGTGGTCCGCGCCGATCATGCGCGCGACTTCGTCGTCCGAGCGGCCGTGGGCGACGAGTTCACCGCGCGTCGGCATGTCGATGCCATAGACGTTCGGGAACTTCACCGGCGGCGCCGCCGAAGCGAAGATCACCTTGTTCGCGCCGGCATCGCGCGCCATCTGCACGATTTCATGCGAAGTGGTGCCGCGCACGATCGAGTCGTCGACGATCAGTACGTTCTTGCCCTTGAACTCGATGCCCATGGCGTTCAGCTTCTGGCGCACCGACTTCTTGCGCACGGCCTGGCCCGGCATGATGAAGGTGCGGCCGACGTAACGGTTCTTGAAGAAGCCTTCGCGGTATTCCACGCCCAGTTTCTTCGCGACCTGCATCGCGGCCGGACGGGACGAATCGGGAATCGGCATCACGACGTCGATTGGAACGTCGGGCAACTCGCGCTTGATCTTCTCGGCGAGGTAGTCGCCCATGCGCAGACGCACGTTGTAGACCGGCACGCCGTCGAGCACCGAGTCCGGACGCGCGAGATACACGAGTTCGAAAATGCAGGGGTTCAGGCTCGGGTTCGTCGCGCATTGCTGCGAGTGCAGATTGCCTTCGATGTCGATGAAAATCGCTTCGCCCGGCGCCACATCGCGCACGAATTCGAAGCCGATACCTTCGATCGCCACCGACTCCGACGCCAGGATCCACTCGACGCCTTCCGCCGTTTCCTGCTTGCCGAGGCACAGCGGACGAATGCCGAACGGGTCACGGAAGCCCAGCAGACCGTAACCGGCGATCAGCGAGACGATCGCGTACGACCCGCGCACCCGCCGATGCACGCCCGACACAGCCTTGAACAGCGCGGCCGGATCGAGTTGCAAGCCCGAGCTGGAGAGCTGCAATTCGTGCGCGAGCACGTTGAGCATCACTTCCGTGTCGGAATTGGTATTGATGTGGCGGCGATCGACGCGGAACATCTCATCTTTCAGTTGCTGCCAGTTCGTCAGATTGCCGTTGTGCGCGAGGATGATGCCGAACGGCGCGTTCACGTAGAACGGCTGGGCTTCTTCTTCGCTCGACGCGGAACCGGCGGTCGGGTAACGGACCTGGCCGATACCGGTGGTGCCGGGCAGGCTGCGCATGTTGCGCGTGCGGAACACGTCGCGCACCATGCCGTTGGCCTTGTGCATGTGGAAGTTGCTGCCGTTCGCTGTCGCGATGCCGGCGGCGTCCTGACCGCGGTGCTGCAGGAGCAGCAGGCTGTCATAGATCAGCTGATTGACCGGAGAGTGGGAAACTACGCCTACGATGCCGCACATGGCATGTCCTTCAAAGGTACGAAATTCGTCATGGCGGCCGCTGCCTGCGATGGTGTCCCGAGAGACTTCTTTCGGGGCGTTCGCGAAGCTACGCGACCGAACGTAAAGGCAGCCGGTTTGCGCCGGAGTCCTGCTGCGTTTCCCTAGCCACTCGCCTGATCGTCACACTCGGACGTAAGCAGCAAGAGTCTCGGGAAGCAGCGGTTTCATTACGTGCACGCCCTCGACCGCATAGGGCCGAAGCAAGGCGTTGCGCCAGAATTCCTGTTGGGGCAGTTCGGTCAAGCCAGCCAGGGCGACCAGAATCAGCACCAGAATGACCCCGCGCACGAGGCCGAACATCAAACCGAGCGAGCGGTCCACGCCGCTCAAGCCGGTTGCCTGCACGATGCGGCTCAAAAGGGCGTTCAGCACACTCGCCACCAGCACCACACCGACCACCACCAATGCAAAGGCCAGCAGCCATTGGGTCAACGCGCCACCCGGCCAGTTGGACGGGATAAACGGCACGATGTAACCGACAAAGCGGCAAGCGATGAAAAACGCCGCAATCCAGCCGATCAGCCCAAATATCTCCGACAAAAACCCGCGCCATGTGCCGCGCAGCGCCGACAAACCGATCACCGCCATTACAGCGTAGTCGAAGGCAGTGAACATCGCTGGCTTACTGTGCAGCGCCGCTGTTCGCGCCCGACGTCAAGCCGACCTCGCGAACCTTTGCGATGGCGGCGCTTGCCGCTGCACGGTCGGCGAACGGGCCGGCACGCAGCAACGTGAGCGTGGAGCCGTCAGCCTGCTTTCGATGTTCGGTATATGCGGGCACACCCGCCGCTTTCAACTTGGTGGCCCAATTGCGCGCGTTGGCGTCATTCGCGAAGGCGCCGAGCTGCACGGCGAAACGGCTGCCCGGCGGCGAAGCCGGCGTGCCGGAATTCGCGTCCGCGCTGGCGGCCGTGTTCGTGTCATCCGAGCTTGGGGCTTGAGCAGCCGGTGCGGTCGCGGCGTTATGCGTGACCGGCGGTTTCGCCGCCGGCTTGACAGCCGTTGCGGGCGCCGCCGGCGTAGTGTTGGCCGCCACGGACGGCGCTTGCGGTTTCGCCGCCGGCTTGGCCGCGGACGCCGCTGCGTTCGTCTCCGCGCTCGGTTGCTTCACGGCGCTGGATTGGCCTTGCTTGGCTGCCGTTGCCGGCGCGAGACCGGATGCGGCGAGTGCCGCGTCTGGCGTTACGGGGTTATCGGGCGCTACACCGGCCTGTGTGTCTTCCGCGGCTTTGGCAAGCTTCGGCGCGGGACGGTTTGGAATGTCGATGGAGATGTCGTCTGTGACGGGCTTGGGGTGCGAGTCCAGCACCATCGGCAGGATGACGACCGCCGCCACGACCATCGCGATTGCGCCGACGAGGCGGCGACGCGCACGCTGCTTTTCCGGCAACGTAGGGTCGAGCAGCATCGCATCGGCGTCGACGGTGCGCTCCGTGCGGCGGGTTCGCCGCTCCACGCGCTCGCCACGGGCGGCCCGGGTGGAACTGGTATTTGCGCCGCGCCGGGTGGGCGCGTCGTCTTTCTTGCCGAACGAGAAAATTCCCATGAATCGCTTGGTTCGAGCCTGGCGCCCGTTCAGTGTTGCTGCGATTTACGGTAGGCCATCACGCCTGCTACCGTATAGAAACTGCCGAAAACCACGATTCTATCATTCTCTGACGCTCGTTTTAGCGCGTCTTGGAAAGCCTCTGCCGGTGTGGCGTAGCGCGTCACGCTGCTGTCGGCGCCCTCGCCCACGCCCTGCTCGCGCAAGGCCGCTTCGAGTTCTTCCGCCGACGCCGCCCGCGGCGTCGGCAAATCGGTCACGCACCAGTGGTCGATTTCGCCTTTCAGGTGCGTCAGCACGCCGGCAATGTCCTTGTCGCGCATCGCGCCGAACACCGCGTAGGTGTACGGGAAGAACCCCATGTTGCCGAGGTTTTGCGACAGCACCGCGGCCGCGTGCGGATTGTGGCCGACATCCAGCACGACTGCCGGCTTGCCCGGCAGCACCTGGAAGCGGCCCGGCAGTTCCACGTTGGCGAGGCCGAGGCGGATGTCCTGCGCCGACACCGGCAAGCGGTCACGCAGCGCCTCAAGACCGGCGAGCGCCGCCGACGTGTTGATCAACTGGTTCGCGCCGCGCAGTGCCGGATAGGCCAGCGCCGAACGCCGCAGGGTCGGGCCGACGTAGCTCCATTGCTGGCGCTCGCTGCCGGCTTGGCCCTCGTAGCGGAAATCGCGGCCGAACAGCCACAATTCAGCGCCGATTTTTTCCGCGTAATCGATCAGCGATTGCGGCGGCACCGGGTCCGCGCAGATCGCCGGCTTGCCCGGACGGAAAATGCCGGCCTTTTCGAAGGCGATTTTCTCGCGCGTGTCGCCGAGATACTCCGTGTGATCGATATCGATGCTGGTGATGATCGCGCAATCCGTATCGAGGATATTGACCGCGTCCAGGCGGCCACCGAGGCCGACTTCGAAAATCACCGCGTCCAGTCCGCGCGAAGCGAACAGGCTCATGATGGCCAGCGTCGTGAATTCGAAGTAGGTCAGCGTGACCGGTTCGGCGAGGCTCAGACGCGCGGCTTCGACGGCTTCGAAGTGCGGCAGCAGATCCGCGTCGCTCGCCATTTCGCCGTTCACCCGCGCGCGCTCGTTGAACGACAGGAGATGTGGCGACGTGTGACAGCCGACCGTGAACCCGGCGCGCAGCAGAATGGATTCGAGGATCGCGCACGTGGAACCCTTGCCGTTCGTGCCGCCGACCGTGATGACCGGACACGCGAACGACAACTGCATCGCGTCGCGCACCTGGCTGATGCGGGCCAGACCCATGTCGATGCCGACCGGATGCGCGGATTCAAGGTGCGTGAGCCACGCGTCGAGGGTGGGGAATGTGGTCATCGGGTGAATCGCGAGTGAATCGATTAGGCAGTGTTGCGAATGGGCGCGGCGCGAAGCGGTCGGCTGCGGCTGCGGCTGCGGCTGCGGCTGCGGCTGCGGCTGCGGCTGCGGCTGCGGCCAGAGCCTGATCCGGCGGGCACTTTATGCGCGAAAACCGCACCCGCCCGCGCTGGCCGCCGTCAGCAACCGTCGCTGCGTTGCGAGACCGTGATTATCCCGGAAATGACAGCGCGCCGCTTGATCACTCACGCGGCGCGCTATTTTTACTGCTTTTCTGATGGCCGCCGCGCTTGATAAAGCGCGACGACGGTTCACCGTAGTGCCTGCTTACGCGACGGCGTCAGCCGGTTGATGACTCAACAGCGCCATCAATTGCGCGAGTTCTTCACGCAGCTTGCGACGGTCGACGATCATGTCGATCGCGCCCTTCGTCAGCAGGAATTCGGCGCGCTGGAAGCCTTCCGGCAGCTTCTCGCGCACGGTTTGTTCGATCACGCGCGGGCCGGCAAAACCGATCAGCGCCTTCGGCTCTGCGATCACCACATCGCCGAGAAACGCGAAACTGGCCGATACACCGCCCATGGTCGGATCGGTCAACACGGAGATGAACGGCAGCTTGGCTTCGGCGAGCTTGGTGAGCATGGCCGTGGTCTTGGCCATCTGCATCAGCGACAGCAGACTTTCCTGCATCCGCGCGCCGCCCGAAGCGGTGAAGCAGATGAACGGCACTTTCTGTTCAAGCGCGTTCTGCGCGCCGCGCGCGAAGCGCTCGCCGACCACCGAACCCATCGAGCCGCCCATGAACGAGAACTCGAAGCAGGCCACCACCACCGGCAGCGTGTGGATCGCGCCGCCCATGACGACCATCGCGTCGGTTTCGTCGGTGTCGTCCATCGCCTCTTTCAGGCGATCCGGGTACTTGCGGCTGTCTTTGAACTTGAGCGCGTCGACCGGGACGATTTCCTGGCCTATTTCGTAGCGCCCTTCCGGATCGAGCAGGCCGTCGAGCCGCTCACGCGCGCCAATGCGCATGTGATGGTCGCACTTCGGGCAAACATGCAGATTGGCCTCAACGTCGTTGCGATACAGCACGGCTTCGCACGACGGGCACTTGATCCACAGGCCTTCCGGAATCCCCTTGCGGTTCTTCGGGTCGGTTTGTTTGATTTTCGGCGGCAGCAGTTTGTCGAGCCAGCTCATATTGAATCCTTCTCGGGTCTACGATCGCGCAAACGGCGGGACAAGCCCGCCGCTCACACTACAGAAGACAAAAATAACTGTTATCGGGCAGTCGCGACGCTATCCAGGGCCTCGCGCACTTCGGCGACGAAACGCGTAAGCGTCTCGGCAGCGGCTTCGGGCGCCGCCTGTTCGAGCAATTGCACGATACGGCTGCCGATCACGACGGCATCGGATACTTCGGCCACTGCACGCGCGGTTTGCGCGTCGCGGATACCGAAACCGACGCCCACCGGCAGGGGGACGCGCGACTTGATGGCCGGGATTTTACTCGCGATGCTGGAAACGTCCAGATTTGCCGCTCCGGTCACGCCTTTCAACGACACATAATAGACGTAGCCGCTGGCAATTTTGCCGACTTCCGCAATGCGCTCGTCGGTCGACGTGGGCGCGAGCAGAAAAATCGGATCGATGCCGGCAGATCGCATCTGTTCGGCGAAATTAACGCACTCTTCCGGCGGATAGTCGACAACCAGCACGCCATCCACACCCGCTTCCTTCGCCGCCTTTGCAAAGGCTTCGGTACCCATGCGTTCGATCGGATTGGCGTAGCCCATCAGCACGACGGGCGTGGTGTCGTTGGTTTCGCGGAAGCGCTTGACGTCGGCGATCACGTGGCGCAGCGACACGCCATGCGCCAGCGCGCGTTCCGACGATTGCTGGATCACCGGGCCGTCGGCCATCGGGTCGGAAAACGGCACGCCGAGTTCGATCACATCCGCGCCGCCGGCGGCGAGCGCATGCATGAATTCGACGGTGCGCGCGGGGTCCGGGTCACCGGCCGTCATGAACGGAATCAGGCCTTTCTTACCCTGGGCGGACAGCGCAGCAAACGTGTTCTTGATACGGGACATGGAATATTCTCGGATTTGGGTTACTGCGCAGCGTGCTCATTGCACGTCGCTCATTGCACTTCGGTCTGCCGTTGAGTTTTGGCTTTGACCCGACGCGCTACGGGCGGCGCGGCAGCCGCGCTGACGCGTTCGCGCGCGATCGCGCAGTAACTTTCATTGATCTCATAGCCGACGAATTCGCGCTGCTGACGGGCGCAAGCGACCGCGGTGGTGCCGCTGCCCATGAAAGGGTCGAGCACGCGGCCGCCCTTCGGACAACTTGCCAGCACCATCCGCTCGACAATTTCCAGAGGCTTCTGGGTGGGGTGCGCGACGCGCTCGGCATGTTGCCGATGCAGTCGCGACACCGACCAGACATCCTTGGGATTATAGCCAACCTCGAGCCACTTACTGCCCTCGAACAATTTACGCGAACGCGCCTTCTTCGTAGCGGCATCGTACGGGATGCGGACGGGATCGAGATCGAAGAAGTAATCCTTCGACACCGCGAAAAAGCCGATGTTGTCGTGCACCGAAGTGAACCGGCGCACGGTTCCCCCCATGCTCGGCACACGCCGGTCCCAGATGATTTCGTTGATCATCGTGAGTTTTGTCTTCAGGAAGCTGAAGATTTCCGGCGCGTACTGCCAGGTGCAGAAAATGTAGAGCGAACCTGACGGTTTCAGCTTGGGAATGGCCAGTTCGAGCCAGCCACGCGTCCAGGCGAGAAAGTCTTCGCCTGTGCGCATGTCGGAGTCGTTGCCATAGTCCTTGCCGAGCCCGTAAGGCGGATCGCATACGATCAGGTCGATCGATCCGTCGGGAATGTTCGCTACATCGGTCAGAAAATCGCGGTTCAACAGCCGTATGCCGGCAGGCACCTGCGGCAACAGCGATGCAGGCGCCTCGGCCGCCGTTGCATTGGCGGCCGGCGTGGTTTCCGTGGTTACAGTCGCCGGCTGCGGCTCGTCGAACTCGTCACGCATCGTCGCGGCGCTCAGAACTGAATGCCCGATCGCTCAGCGACCGTATGCATGTCCTTGTCGCCGCGGCCCGACAGATTGACCAGAAGGTACTTGTCCTTCGGCAACGTCGGCGCGAGTTTCGCGGCATAGGCCAGCGCATGACTGGATTCCAGTGCCGGAATAATGCCTTCGATGCGGCAGCAATCGTGGAACGCCTTGAGCGCTTCTTCGTCGGTGATGCCGACATATTCCGCGCGTTTGCTCTCTTTTAGCCACGCGTGCTCAGGACCGACACCCGGATAATCCAGGCCTGCCGACACCGAATGGGTCTCGATGATCTGGCCGTTTTCATCCTGAAGCAGATACGTGCGGTTGCCGTGCAGCACGCCGGGACTTCCGCCGATCAGCGAGGCTGCGTGGCGGCCGGATTCAATGCCGTCGCCGGCAGCCTCGACGCCGATCAATTTCACCGAAGTGTCGTCAATGTATGGGTAAAAGATGCCCATCGCATTCGAACCGCCACCAACGCACGCAATCACCGCATCCGGCTGGCGGCCGACCAGTTCAGGCATTTGCACCTTGCACTCGTCGCCGATCACACGCTGAAAGTCGCGCACCATCATCGGGTACGGATGCGGCCCCGCGACCGTGCCGATGATGTAGAACGTGTTTTCGACGTTGGTGACCCAGTCGCGCATGGCTTCGTTCAACGCGTCCTTCAAGGTCCGCGAGCCCGACTCGACGGGTATGACGGTCGCGCCGAGCAGTTTCATGCGATACACGTTGGCGGCCTGGCGGCGCACGTCTTCCGCGCCCATGTAGACCACGCACTCCATGCCGAACCGCGCGGCGATCGTGGCCGTGGCCACGCCGTGCTGGCCGGCGCCGGTTTCCGCGATCACGCGCGGTTTGCCCATGCGCTTGGCAAGCAGCGCCTGCCCGATCACGTTGTTGACCTTGTGAGCACCGGTGTGATTCAGATCTTCACGCTTGAGAAAAATCTGCGCGCCGCCGAGCATCTCGCTCCAGCGCTGTGCGTGATAAATCGGCGACGGACGGCCGACAAAATACTTCAGTTCGCGCTCATATTCGGCGACGAATTCCGGGTCTTGCTTATATTTTTCGTACGCCGCACGCAGCTCGTCGAGCGCGTGAACCAACGTTTCAGCGACGAACACGCCGCCAAATTGGCCGAAATGGCCTCTTTCGTCAGGCAAGTTATACATGGTGATCACTCTTCTCAGTGTGGCGCGCGGCTCTCGTGCGAGACAACCGCCGCGCCGGAATCATTCGGCGTCCGCTGCGCGTACCGCGCGTACGAACGCCGCCATCCGGGCGTGATCTTTCACGCCCTTGGCGCCCGGCGTTTCGATGCCGCTCGAGACATCGACCGCATACGGGCGCACGCGATGGATCGCATCACTGACGTTTTGCGCGTTCAACCCACCACTCAAAACGGCCCGACGCGCGAGCTCTGCTGGAATAAGTGACCAATCGAAGACCTTCCCGCCGCCGCCGTATCCTTCGACATGGGTGTCGAACAGAAGGCCGCTGGCTGCTGAATAGCTAAGAGCCGATTTTACCAAATCGGCGGGCTGAGTATCCGCCGCAACGCGCAACGCGCGCAACCAAGGCAAACCCGCAACGCCGGCAAGCGATTCGCACTGTTCCGGTGTCTCGTCGCCGTGAAACTGCAACAGCGTGAGGCCGACGTTGCTCGCGACCTCGCGGATCCAGTCCGGCGTGGCGTTGACGAACAAGCCGACCACCGACAGGAACGGCGGCACGTCGTGCACCAGCTCGACCGCCTGCGCGACGCTGACCGAGCGCGGGCTCGGCGGGTAGAACACGAGGCCGATCGCGTCGGCGCCGAGGTCGATGGCATGGGACACGTCTTCCGGCTTGGACAGGCCGCACAGCTTGATGCGCGTGCGATGCGGCGCCGCCTGCTGCTGCGCGTCGGCGTGGGATTCGTTCGCGAGGGTTTCGGTTGCTTTCATGTTTGGGCTTGCTCGGTCCATACGGTACTCCACGGCACGCTGCCTGTCTGCGGCGCGGGCACGGCGAATTGCTCAGGATAGCCCACCTGCGCCAGATACAAGCCGTCGGGCATGAAGGTCGGCGCGGCGAAATCGCGATCACGGCTCGCGAGCACCTCGGCCATCCATTCGACCGGGCGACGGCCGCGGCCGATGTAGACGAGACAGCCCATCAGGTTACGCACCATATGATGCAGGAAGGCGTTCGCCCGAAAACGGAAATGGACGAAGTCGCCCTGCTCCCGTACGTCGATCTGATACAGATGCTTGACCGGCGTTTTCGCCTGACATTGCGACGAACGGAACGCCGAAAAATCGTGCTCGCCGATCAGATGAGCCGCGGCCGCCCGCATCGCGCCGACGTCGAGCGCTGTATGCACCCAACCGGCCCGCGTCGCCAGCATCGGCGAGCGCACCGGATGAACGTACAGCACGTAGTAATAGGTCCGCTCGAACGCCGAGAAACGCGCGTGGAACTCGTCGGGCATCGGCTTGGCCCACTGGATCGAGATGGTCTTCGGCAGGAACGAATTGGTGCCGCGAATCCAGGAAACGTCGGCGCGATCGAGTTCTGTGTCGAAGTGCACGACCTGGCCGAGACCATGCACCCCTGTATCCGTGCGGCCCGCGACGACGGTTTGCACCGGCGTCTGCGCGAACTCGCGCAGCGCCCGTTCGAGCTCGTCCTGAACGGTGTTGCGGTGCGGTTGCGACTGCCAACCGCAGAATGCCGAACCGTCGTACTGGACGCCTAGAGCAATACGCTTCACGACAACGGGGCGAGCGTCGAGAGCAACGCGCGGGCCTCGGTGCGCGTACCCGGATCGTTCGTCTCGATCACTTCGTTGATGAGCGCACGCGCGCCGGACAGATCGCCGAGTTCGATGTACTCGGCCGCCAGTTCGAGCTTGTTGCGAGCGATGCGGCCGAGATCGTTCTGCGTGAACGCCGGCAACGGCTGGGCCGGGCTCGGCGGCAACTCGAGGTCGAAATCGAGCTTCAACGCGCCGAAGCCGGATGCGCCGAAGCCCGTACCTAAACCCGCACCCAGGCCCGCGACGGCCGCGTGGCCTGCGGTGCCGGCGGTGATTTCGTCGGCGATATGCGGCGCGTCGTCGTCCGGGTGGGGCAACGGCGCGGCATGTTTCGCCGTGATTTCCGGCGATGCCACCGGCTGGGTCGACAGTGAGGCGGGCACTTGCAGGGCGTCTGCGGACGACTCGACGCGCGGGGGCAACGGCATGTCGAGGCTGCCGAACGCATCGACGGCGTCGCGCGGGAATTCGGCCGGCACGGCTGCGGGCGCGGACTGGGGTTGCGCTAGCGGTTCTTCAGGTTCGAGGTTCGGTGCGGCATTGGATGGTGCCGTTTGGGCCGATTGGGCCGATTGGTGCGGTTCATACGACGGTTCGGCGTGCGCTTGCTGCGTCCCACCCGCCAGCGGCGCGGCCGGCACCGGTGCGTCGCTGTACGGCTGGCCGAACGCCGAAGTCGTGTGCGGCTCGACGGAAGGTTCCTGCGGCACAGCCGGCACGTCGTCCCATTGCAGACGATGGGCAGGTTCCTCGTGCAGGAAGGCTTCGTCGACGGGTTCGAGCGGCGCCAGCGGCAACGCCTCGGCGCCGAGTTCCGCAGCGGCGGCAAGGCTCGCGGCCGTGGTCGCGCTATCGAAGTCGTCGTAGTGCGGAGCCGGGTGAGGTTCGGGAGTGAAGCCACTCTGAGCGGATGGAGCGGTGTTCGAATCCAATTGCGCGGGTTCGACGGACGCGGGTGTTGCGTCGCGCTCTTGCGAGATGTGGTCGGGTAAGGGGAAGATTGCGTGGCCTGCGGGATGTTGTTCCGCTACACGTTCTGCGATTGCGCGTTCCGTTGCTGCGCGCTCTGCCGCTGCTTGCTCCGCTGCCGTGCGTTCCGCCGCTGCGCGCTCTGCCGCTGCTTGCTCCGCTGCCGTGCGTTCCGCCGCTGCGCGCTCGGCCTCTGCTCGCTCCGCTGCCATGCGTTCCGCCGCTGCGCGCTCTGCCTCTGCTTGCTCCGCCGCAGCGCGTTCCGCCGCAGCACGCTCTGCCGCAGCCCGTTCTTCAGCCACACGTTCCGCCGCCGCTTTCTCCGCCGCCTCCCGCGCAGCCACCTGACGAATCTCCGCGTCGCGCTCCGCCGCCACACGCTCCGCCATTTCACGCGCCGCCGCGTCACCTTCGGCAGCTTCACGTTCCGCAGCCGCCAGCGCCGCCGCATTTCCCACGGCCGCATCATCGCCGGCGTCCGACGCTTCGCGCACCGGAACCTGCTCGCGCGTCGAAACGATGTCCTGCGGACCCGTTGCGCGCGCGGACACCGCCGCATCGCCATCCGCCAACGCAGCTTCCGCCGCCGCACGTTCGCGCTTACGCCGGCCCATACGCAACGCCGCCAGCAGCGCCACCAGCGCCGCGCCGACCGCCGCCGCCACGCTCAACTCCGTCTGCGACATGCCGGCATCATTCGACGTCGATGCCACCGGCGTAGCGCCATGACTCGGCACAGCCGCCACTGAGGACACGCCAGCTGCCGGCTGCGCCACATTGTTCGACGCGGTGCCCGTAGCAGGCGGTGTCCCGCCGATGCCATGCTTCTGCAACTCCATCAGCACGCGATTCTTCAGCGCGAGCAATTGCTGCAAGCTCGATACCTGCGCACGCGGTTGCGATGCCGGCTGCGCGGCGGTCGTCGCCGGAGTCGTTCCCGCACCAGCCGCGGATGCGCCTTCAGCGGCCTCGCTAGCTGAGGGCTGAATCGAACCGGTCCACTCATGGGTGCCGCTGGCCGGCAGTGCCGCCGCCTGCGATCCCGCGACCGGCGCCGATGAAACCGTGCCGCCAGGCGCCACCGAGCTTGCCTCAGTGGCCGCACTGGCCGTCGCCGAAACAGCAGGCGCGGCCGGCGTCGCCGCGCGAGCCGCAGCGCTTGCTGCGCTTGCCGCCGCCGCGTTGACCTGCGCTGCAGCACTCGCCGCGTCGGTCGCCGGCGCTGCATTCGACGTGGAAGCAGGCGCAGCCGCGGAAGCCGCCGTCGCAACACCCGCCGCCGACGCAGCCAGCGCGCCCGACGCATCCAACACGGGCACCGTCAGCACCGCGCCCAGCCGCAACCGGCTCGGGTCGTGGCTCATGAAGGCATTCGGGTTCGCATCGAACAATGCGCGCGAGGCGCGCGCGAGCGTCGCTTTGTCGTGCGACTGCGTGACGGCAATCGCCACGTCGTTCAGCGACTGCCCGGGCCGTACCGTCACTTGACCGCCGTTCGCGTACGAAACGGAGGCGGCGTCCGGCGCGCTCGCGGCATCGCCCGGCGCGGCGAGCGCGCTGCCCATGCCGGCACCCGCCAGCGCGAGAGCCGCAGCCGTGGCAGCGGCCAATCGGCCCGCACCTCGATTAATGAACATAGCCCGAAGGGATGAGAGTCGAAGGTTCATCGGGACTCCTGGCGCGTCAGCGCGCAGCCCTTTTTTGCGGTTGGAAAGAGACAAGATAATCGGAGCACACAATGAAAAAAGCGCCGCGCAAGCGCGACGCTTCTTGAGTTTTCTACGCGTCGTGAGCGCGTAGTTTACTTTACTTGTCGAGCACAATGCGAAGCATGCGACGCAGCGGTTCCGCCGCGCCCCACAACAACTGATCGCCGACCGTGAAAGCCGACAGATATTCGCCGCCCATCGCCAGTTTGCGCACGCGGCCGACCGGCACCGTCAGCGTACCCGTCACCACCGCCGGGGACAGATCGCGCATCGACGCTTCACGCTCGTTCGGCACGACCTTGACCCAGTCGTTGCCCGACGCGAGGATGCTGTTCACTTCGTCGAGCGGCACGTCCTTGTTCAGCTTGATGGTCAGTGCCTGCGAGTGGCAGCGCATTGCTCCGATGCGCACGCACAGGCCGTCGACCGGAATTGAACCCGGCGTGCCCATGGCGGGCTTGCCGAGAATCTTGTTGGTTTCCGCGCCGCCCTTCCACTCTTCCTTCGACATGCCGTTGCCGAGATCCTTGTCGATCCACGGAATCAGCGACCCGGCGAGCGGCACGCCGAAGTTGTCGGTCGGCATACGGTCGCTGTTCATCGCGCTCAGCACGCGGCGGTCGATGTCGAGAATCGCCGACGACGGATCCGCCAGGTCTTCCTTCGCCGCACCGTACAGCGTGCCCATTTGCTGCAGCAGTTCGCGCATGTTTTGCGCGCCCGCGCCCGAAGCGGCCTGATACGTCATAGCCGTCATCCAGTCGACGAGGTTTTCGCGGAACAGGCCGCCGAGCGCCATCAGCATCAGGCTAACGGTGCAATTGCCGCCGATGAAGTTCTTCTGGCCCTTGACCAGCGCGTTCTTGATCACGTCGAGGTTGACCGGATCGAGAATGATGACCGCGTCGTCCTTCATGCGCAGCGACGACGCCGCGTCGATCCAGTAGCCGTTCCAGCCCGCGGCGCGCAGCTTCGGGAACACTTCGTTCGTGTAGTCGCCGCCCTGGCACGAGATGATCGCTTCGCACTTCTTCAGGTCGTCGATGCTTGTCGCATCTTTGAGCTTGGTCTCGTTTTTGGCGAACGACGGCGCGTTGCCGCCCGCGTTGCTGGTGCTGAAAAACACCGGTTCGATAAGATCGAAATCGCCTTCCTGCTGCATGCGTTGCATCAGGACGCTGCCGACCATGCCGCGCCAACCTACGAGACCTACGTTCATGACTTCATACCCTTCGAATGGAAACTTCCCCGCATCTTTGCCCGCAGTGACCGCGCGGGGAAGATGAGCGGGCACGACGGACGATCAGCGCTTCGTGATCGTTTTCGGGGTAATCGTTTTAATGGAAGCTTTGGCGGTAATGGCGAGCTCAACCACACGGGCCGTTTTGCCGTGGAGTGTCGAAATCGAGGAGATTTGAGCTGTGTGCGCCATCGCTACAATATACACGAAAACCGGAATCCGGCGACGTCAATGTCCGCCGCTGCCGTCCGTATTGCGCGCGAATCGACCTCTTTCGAGGCCAATTCGCGTTTTAAAGGCCGTTTGTCGACCTGACTGCCACTTGACTTGCCTGCATTACTTGCCTGCTTTTACAGCGCTGCAACGACCGCGTCGCCCATCGCGACGGTGCCGACCTGCTTGCAACCCGGCGTGAGAATGTCGCCGGTGCGATAGCCTTGTTCGAGCACCTTTTTCACGGCGTTTTCGATACGATCGGCCTGCTCCGCCTTGTTCAGCGAATAGCGCAGCATCATGGCCGCCGACAGAATCGTGGCGAGCGGATTCGCGACGCCCTTGCCGGCAATGTCCGGTGCCGAACCATGCGACGGCTCGTACAAGCCCTTGTTGTCATTGTCGAGCGAGGCGGACGGTAGCATGCCGATCGAACCCGTCAGCATGGCCGCTTCGTCGGAGAGAATGTCACCGAACATGTTGCCGGTGACGACCACGTCGAACGCCTTCGGCGCCTTAACCAGTTGCATCGCGGCGTTATCGACATACATGTGCGACAACTCGACGTCCGCATATTCCTTCGACACGTCGATCATCACGTCGCGCCAGAACTGCGAGGTTTCGAGCACATTGGCCTTGTCCACGCTCGTCAGCTTCTTCTGACGCTTTTGCGCCGCCTGAAACGCGACGTGCGCAATGCGGCGCACTTCGGGCTCCGAGTAACGCATCGTGTCGAAGCCTTCCTTCGCGCCTTCGAACAGCCCGTCCGGCGACGAACGCACGCCGCGCGGCGCGCCGAAATAGATGTCGCCGTTCAGTTCACGCACGATCAGGATGTCGAGGCCCGAGACGATCTCTTCCTTCAACGACGACGCGCCGGTGAGTTGCGGATAGCAGATCGCCGGACGGAAGTTCGCGAACAGTTGCAGGTGCTTGCGCAGACCCAGAATGGCCTGCTCCGGGCGCAGCGCGCGTTCGAGCGAGTCGTATTTCCAGTCGCCGACGGCGCCGAACAGGATCGCGTCGGCTTCTTTCGCCAGCGCCAGCGTCGAGTCTGGCAGCGGGTGGCCCTTCGCTTCGTAGCCCGCGCCGCCAACCGGCGCTTCTTCGAGTTCGAACTTTTCGCCGAGTACATTCAGGACCTTGACGGCTTCCTTGACGATTTCGGGACCGATGCCGTCGCCCGGCAAGACTGCGATCTTCATGCGAATTCCTTGATGTTTGCTTCGAGAGTGAGAGTGCCCCCAGACCTGTCGCTTCGCGTCAGGCCCCCCGCGGGGGGCAAGAAAACTCGGGGCGCCCCGGCGTTTTCTTGCGAGCTTGAATCAACGAGCGGGCCTCAGAGACCCTACGCGCTTAACCGACGATGCGGTGATTCAGCCAAGGCTGCTTCGTAATGCGCTCCGCTTCGAACTGGCGAATCTTGTCCGCGTGACGCAGCGTGAGGCCGATGTCGTCGAAGCCGTTCAGCAGGCAGTACTTGCGGAACGCCGCGACTTCGAACGGATATTCGGTGCCGCCGTCCGACGTGCGCACGACTTGCGCCTCGAGATCGACTGTCAGCTTGAAACCGTTGAACGCATACGTCTCGTTGAACAGGTGATCCACTTGCTGTTCGGTCAGCACGATCGGCAACACGCCGTTCTTGAAGCAGTTGTTATAGAAAATGTCGGCGAAACTCGGCGCGATCAGCGCGCGAAAGCCGTATTGCTCCAACGCCCAGGGTGCGTGCTCGCGCGAGCTGCCGCAACCGAAATTCTTGCGCGCCAGCAGCACCGAAGCGCCCTGATAGCGCGGCTGGTTCAACACGAAATCCGGATTCAGCGGACGCTTCGAATTGTCCTGACCCGGCTCGCCGTGGTCGAGGTAGCGCCATTCGTCGAACGCGTTCGGACCGAAACCCGTGCGCTTGATCGACTTCAGGAATTGCTTCGGAATGATCGCGTCCGTGTCGACGTTCTCGCGATCGAGCGGCGCTACGACGCCGGTGTGTACGATGAATTTATCCATGACGCTTGCGCCTGTTTCAAGACCGGGCGATGCGCGCGGCGGCCGGAAAGCCGCTCGGCGCATGGCCGGCAAAAATCAAAAACCGCTTATTTATCAGCGTGATTGCTGATCGAATTGCCGAGGTGCGACATGTCCTCGCCGAATCCGTGCACCGTGTTGCAACCGGCCAGACCAAGCAACAGCCCAGCCAGGGAACCGAGCGCGAAGCGGCGCAATAGAGTGGTGCGACTCATGTTCTTCATCATGCGTGTTTATCCAAGCTTGCGAATATCGACGAAATGCCCTTCGATGGCCGCAGCCGCAGCCATCGCGGGGCTCACGAGGTGGGTACGGCCACCGGCGCCCTGACGACCTTCGAAATTACGATTCGACGTGGACGCGCAACGTTCGCCCGGATCCAGCCGGTCGGCGTTCATGGCGAGACACATCGAGCAACCCGGTTCACGCCATTCGAAACCGGCATCGGTAAAGACCTTGTCGAGGCCTTCACGTTCCGCCTGTGCCTTCACGAGACCCGAACCCGGCACTACCATGGCCAGACGGATGTTCGGCGCCACGCGGCGGCCCAGCTTCTTCACGACGTAAGCCGCGGCGCGAATGTCTTCAATGCGCGCGTTGGTGCACGACCCGATGAAGATTTTATCCGGCTTGATCGACTCGATCGGCGCGTTCGGTTCGAGCGCCATGTATTTCAGCGCGCGCTCCATGGCGTCGCGCTTGACCGGGTCTTTCTCGCGGTCGGGATCCGGCACGCGGCCGTCCACGGCCGTGACCATTTCCGGCGACGTGCCCCACGTGACTTGCGGCACGATCTCCGCTGCGTTCAGTTCGACCACGCGATCGAACTGCGCGCCTTCGTCCGACTTGAATTGCTTCCAGTATTCGACCGCGTGATCCCACTCCACGCCTTCCGGCGAGAACGGGCGGCCCTTCAGGTATTCGACCGTAGTGTCGTCGACCGCGACCATGCCGGCTCGCGCGCCTGCTTCGATCGCCATGTTGCAAACCGTCATGCGGCCTTCCATGGAGAGCGCGCGAATCGTCGAACCGCCGAATTCGATCGCGTAGCCGGTGCCGCCTGCCGTGCCGATCTTGCCGATGATGGCGAGCACGATGTCTTTCGCGGTGCAACCGCGCGGCAGTTGCCCTTCGACTCGGACCAGCATGTTCTTGCTCTTCTTCTGCAAGAGCGTTTGCGTGGCCAGCACGTGTTCGACTTCCGACGTGCCGATGCCATGCGCCAGCGCGCCGAACGCGCCGTGCGTGGACGTGTGCGAGTCGCCGCAGACGATCGTCATGCCCGGCAGCGTAGCGCCCTGCTCCGGCCCGATGATGTGCACGATGCCCTGACGCAGATCGTTCATCTTGAACTGCGTGATGCCGTAGGCGTCGCAGTTCGAATCGAGCGTGTCGACTTGCAGCTTGGAAACCGGATCGGCGATGCCGTGGCTGCGGTCCGTGGTCGGGACGTTGTGGTCCGAGACCGCCAGGTTCGCGCTGATGCGCCACACCGGACGCTCAGCCAGCTTCAGACCTTCGAACGCCTGAGGGCTGGTGACTTCGTGCAGCAGGTGACGGTCGATGTAGAGAATCGTCGTACCGTCTTCTTCCGTGTGGACCACGTGTGTGTTCCACAATTTGTCGTAGAGAGTCTGTGCCATGGTATGCGGGGTAGTATTGACTGCGGGCTGACCGTGTCGGTCGATTATGCCACGCAGCGCCCCGCCTGGGCCGCTCAACCAGGGAGAAAACCGATAAAAAACAGGGAGTTGGGTGGTAGTGTCGATACCTGTATTGGCGTTACCCGGCAAGAGCGCACCCGTCCCCCGCCTGCTGCACTGCCGCGCAAATGCATGCTCAGTGCGCGGGACAAGAAGCTGAAAACAAAACGCCCCGACGGAAAACCCGTCGGGGCGTCTTTATCAGCAGACTCCGTCCTGACTCGCAGCGCACGCAGCCACTACAAATTAAGCGGACTCAAACCTGATCAACGTTGCGCGATCGGCTTGGCTTCACGTTGCGTGTCGCCGATGAACAGCTGACGCGGACGGCCAATCTTCTGTTCCGGATCG
>NZ_JARESS010000052.1:0-55564 GCF_046027915.1 Paraburkholderia sp. RL17-347-BIC-D | reverse complement strand
TCGTTGTGACGGCGACTTTGGCCGTCTTTGCTTGCCTCGCGCCGCATCTGGGTGCGTGGCAAGCAGTTCCGTTGACGCTCGCCGTGTGGGCGTGGCTCGCGCTTTGCGCGCTCCGGTACGAGCGCACGCGGCCCGTTGCGCTGAAAATCGGGCCGGACGGCCTGTCCGTCTGGGGCCGCACCGGCGCGTTGCTGGCGCAAGGCCGCATTGCCGGTTGTTCGCAGTGGAGCGGCCGCTTGCTGATTCTGGCGCTGATGCCGGAACAGGGGCGCTCGCGCACTTTGCTGCTTGCCGCCGACGCACTCCCGGCCCCCATCTTCCGGGAACTGGCCGTGCTGGGCCGGCGTGGCGCCGGCGCCTGACTGTAACGACTGTAACCGCTGTTACCGGCGTAACGTGCCCAGATGACGGGAACGCTACAATGGTGCCCCGCCATGCGCCCTATAGTTAACGGATTTATCAGGTGAGCGAAAAAGAAATTGATCAGGTGCTGGTCGAGCGCGTCCAGAAGGGCGACAAGGCCGCGTTCGAGCTTCTGGTCTCCAAATACCACCGCAAGATTCTCCGGCTGATCTCGCGCCTCGTGCGGGACCCCGCCGAAGTGGAAGACGTGGCTCAGGACGCCTTTATCAAGGCGTATCGGGCATTGCCGCAGTTTCGCGGCGAATCGGCCTTTTATACGTGGTTGTACCGGATTGCCGTCAACACGGCAAAGAACTACCTTGCGACCCAAGGGCGGCGCGCGCCGACCTCGACCGAAGCAGATGCTGAAGAAGCTGAAACTTTCTCGGACGCGGACCAACTAAGGGATATCAACACGCCTGAGTCGATGTTGATGAGCAAGCAGATCGCTGAGACGGTCAATGCTGCGATGGCGGTTTTACCGGAAGAGTTGCGCACCGCCATTACTCTTCGTGAAATTGAAGGTTTGAGCTACGAGGAAATCGCTGAGATGATGGGTTGCCCAATTGGCACAGTCAGATCACGAATTTTCCGCGCTCGCGAAGCCATTGCGGCAAAATTGCGTCCGTTGCTTGACACACCTGAAGGCAAGCGCTGGTAAACCACCAGCCTGCCGAACGGAGCGCGGGTGCAATATCTGGATTAGTGGTGTCACTACGGGGTATTTGTAAGATGGGGAGCATCATGGGGTCGGTCTCGATGCAATCGCAAGCCAGCTCGCGCGGCGAGCGTCTGTCCGCTTTTGTCGACGGTGAGCTGTTCGGCGAAGAGCATCTGAATCTGGATACGTTTATTTCCGGGCTGAATGGCGAGGATCGCACCGCCTGGTCGAGCTATCACCTGATCGGCGACGCGTTGCGTTCCGACGATCTGGCGGTCAGCCCGGCGGCGAGTAGTGCATTCCTGAACGGTTTTGCCGCGCGTTTCGACAACGAGCCGCACGTGCTGGCGCCTGCCGCCATGCCGGTCGCGCGTCGTTTGCTGGCGCTGCGCCGCCGTGTCGTGCCGGCCTTTGCCGTCGCAGCCGCCGCCGCCACGCTGACGTGGATCGTCGTGCCGCAACTGCAAGGCGTGCCGGGCGGTCCGGGCACGGCGCAACTCGCGTCGGTCCAGTCGCATGGCGACGCGCTGCAACGTGTGGCCATGGCTTCGGTGCCGGCGGCTACGGTCCAGCCGGCCGTGCAGGACGCCAACATCATTCGTGACGCCAGTCTCGACCAGTATCTGGAAGCTCACCAGCAATTCGCGCAACAACCGGTCATGCCGGGCTCGATGCCGCTGATTCGCGCTGCCGCAGTCTCTACGCAAGGCCAATAGTTTGATGCAGACTCCGCGGTTGAATAAAACGACTATCTGGGGGCGGCTGCCGGCATTTCTTTTCTGCGCAGCCGTATTGTTGTCCGCTACACCGCGGGTCTTTGCCCAAACCGACGATCCGCTCGTCGCCCGTCGCACGGCTGCGGATCTGCTCGATCGCATCCATCAGGCCGCGCAACAACAAAATTACGAGGGCGCGTTCGTCTACCAGCGCGGCAATTACGTTCAGACTTCGCGGATCGCGCACTATGCGACCCGCTCGGACGGCGAATTCGAGCAACTCGAAAGCCTCGACGGCAAGCCGCGCAAAATGCTGCGTCATAACGAAGAGCTCTACACGTTCGTGCCGGAGCGGCATCTGTGCGTCGTCGAGAAGCGTCAGAACAAAGATTCGTTCCCCGCGCTGCTGGCCGTGAGTGGCGAGCAGGTGCTGTCGGTTTACGAGCCCAAGCTGCTCGGCGACGACCGCGTCGCGGGCGTCGACAGCCAGGTGATCGAACTCGATCCGAAAGACGCGTATCGCTTCGCCTACAAACTGTGGGCCGACAAGAAGACCGGCCTCCTGCTGCGTGCCCAAACGCTCGACCCGAATGGCCAGGTGCTCGAGCAACTGTCCTTTTCGCAGATTCGCATCGGCGTGCCGGTCGACAAGGCCGGCATCGTCAGCGGTATTCGTAATACCGCGGGTTGGACAGTGGTGCGTCCGCCCGTCGAGCCGGTCGACATGGCCGCGCAAGGCTGGCAGATCACGCCGACGGTGCCGGGCTTCCGTAAGATTCGTGAACTGCGCCGGCCCATGGCCGCGCGCGATCCGGGCCAGCCGACTATTCCGGTGGACCAGGCGGTGTTCTCCGATGGCCTTGCGGCCATTTCGGTGTTCGTCGAACCGGTCGAGAACAACACGCGCAAGGAAGGCGCGGGAAGCAGCGGCGCCACGCACGTGCTCGTCAAGCGTCGCGGCGACTTCTGGATTACTCTGCTTGGTGAAGTGCCCCAGACCACATTACAGCAATTTGCGTCTGCCATAGAATACAAGGCTCCGAAGTAATCCTCCGAATCCTGAATCCCTCGGCTTGCTACGATATGACGACTTTCTCGGTGCGCAAATTCCTCGCGGCCGCGGTGGTAGCGGCGTGTTTGCCGCTCGTGCCGCATATGGCGTCGGCGGCTCCTGCCGCCAATCTGCCCGACTTCACTGATCTGGTCGACAAGGTCGGCCCGGCGGTCGTCAACATTCGCACGACTACACGCGTCTCGAACAGCGGTGCTCGCGGCGGCCTGCCGCCAGGTATGGACGACGGCGACATGTCGGAATTTTTCCGGCGCTTCTTCGGCATTCCGTTGCCGCAGTCGCCGCAATCGCCGGGTTCGCCAGGCACGCCGCGCGGCGGTGACAACGGCGGCAGTGGCGGCAGCCAGGACACGCCGGATAACAGCGACGCCGAGCAGAACAGCGGCGTCGGCTCGGGCTTCATCCTGTCGGCGGACGGCTACGTGATGACCAACGCGCACGTCGTCGACGACGCGGACACCATTTATGTCACGCTCACCGACAAGCGCGAATTCAAGGCGAAGCTGATCGGCGTGGACGATCGGACCGATGTCGCCGTCGTGAAGATCAGTGCCGCGAATCTGCCAACCATCACGATCGGCGACTCGAACAAGGTGCGCGTGGGCGAGTGGGTGGTCGCGATCGGCTCGCCATTCGGTCTCGAGAACACGGTGACGGCGGGCATAGTCAGCGCGAAGGGGCGCGATACGGGCGACTATCTGCCGTTCATTCAGACCGACGTGGCTGTCAATCCTGGCAATTCGGGCGGTCCGCTGATCAACATGCAGGGCGAGGTGATCGGCATCAACTCGCAGATCTATAGCCGCACCGGCGGTTTCATGGGCATCTCGTTCGCGATTCCGATCGACGAGGCCATGCGCGTGGCCGATCAGTTGAAGGCGTCGGGCAAGGTCGTGCGCGGCCGGATTGCGGTGGCGATCGGCGAAGTGACCAAAGACGTGGCCGACTCGCTCGGCCTGCCGAAGGCGCAGGGCGCGCTGGTCAGCAGCGTCGAACCGGGCGGCCCGGCGGACAAAGCCGGCGTGCAGCCGGGCGACATCATCCTGAAGTTCAACGGCCATTCGGTCGATACGGCAACGGATCTGCCGCGCATGGTCGGCGACACGAAGCCGGGCACCAAGTCGACGATCACGATCTGGCGCAAGGGCCAGACGCGCGATCTGCCGGTGACGATCGCCGAGATGCAGCCGGATAAATCGGCGAAGGCGGATCAGAAGAAGCCGCAGCCGCCGAAGCAGCGCGCCACGAACGCGCTGGGTGTGGCCGTCAGCGATATCCCTGCTGATCAGCTGAAGGCGCTGAAACTGCGCAACGGCGTGCAGATCGACGCCGCGGACGGTCCCGCAGCACGCGTCGGCCTGCAAAAGGGCGACATCATTCTGCGAGTGGGCGATACGGACATCACTAGCGCGAAGCAGTTCGACGAGGTGAGCTCGCACCTCGATCCGCAAAAGATGGTCGCGCTGCTGGTTCGCCGCGGCGAGAACACGCAGTTCGTGCCGGTCCGCCCGCGCAGCGTCCAGAAATGACGAAGGCGGCGCCGCTCACGCTTTACGGGCGCGCGTGGTGCCACCTTTGCGACGACATGCGTGCCGCGCTCGAGCCCTTGCTGGCCGAATTCGGCGCGCGGGTCGAATTGATCGACGTCGACACCGATCCGTTGCTGGAAGCCCGTTACAACGAACTGGTGCCGGTTCTGGTCTGCGAAGGCGTTGAACTGTGTCACTATCACCTCGACGAAGCGCGGGTTCGTGCCGCGCTCGCCACACGGGTTGCGGCGACGCCCTGAGCTTGGCTCAAGGGTTCGAACACAGCGCCAACGCCGCGCCGTTCACACCACGTTTCACGCCTCTCCTGAGCCGTCTTTTCCGCCCGAGCTTCGCAAGATGCGCCGGGCGATAGCCTTTTCGGCTAAAATAGATAGGTTTTTCACCTACTTACAAGGCGTGCTCCGCTATTGTCCGAGCGCGCCTTTTTTGCTTGATCGGCACTGAATGGATCATATTCGTAACTTCTCGATCATTGCGCACATCGACCATGGCAAGTCGACGCTCGCCGATCGCATCATCCAGATTTGCGGCGGCCTGTCCGACCGCGAGATGGAATCTCAAGTGCTCGATTCGATGGATCTCGAACGCGAGCGCGGCATCACGATCAAGGCACAAACCGCCGCACTGACATACAAGGCCCGTGACGGGCAAGTCTACAACCTGAACATGATCGACACGCCGGGCCACGTCGACTTCTCGTACGAAGTCAGCCGCTCGCTGTCCGCATGCGAAGGCGCGCTGCTGGTCGTCGACGCGAGCCAGGGCGTGGAAGCGCAAACCGTCGCCAACTGCTACACGGCGATCGAACTCGGCGTCGACGTGATTCCGGTGCTCAACAAGATCGATCTGCCGGCGGCAAATCCTGAAAACGCAATCGCCGAAATCGAAGACGTGATCGGCATCGACGCAACCGACGCCACGCATTGCAGCGCGAAGACCGGCCTCGGCGTCGAAGACGTGCTGGAAGCGCTGATCGCCAAAGTGCCGCCGCCCAAGGGCGATCCGGAAGCGCCGTTGCAGGCGCTGATCATCGACTCGTGGTTCGACAACTACGTCGGCGTCGTGATGCTGGTGCGCATCGTCAACGGCACGCTGCGTCCCAAGGACAAGATCCGCATGATGGCGACCGGCGCGCAGTATCCGGTCGAGCACGTCGGCGTGTTCACGCCGAAGTCGAAGAATCTCGAATCGCTGTCGGCCGGGCAGGTGGGCTTCATCATCGCCGGCATCAAGGAACTGGCCGCGGCGAAGGTGGGCGACACCGTCACGCTGGTGAACCGTCCGGCGCCCGAACCGCTGCCGGGTTTCAAGGAAGTGAAGCCGCAGGTGTTCGCCGGTCTCTATCCGGTCGAAGCGAACCAGTACGACGCGCTGCGCGATTCGCTGGAAAAGCTGAAGCTGAACGACGCCTCGCTGATGTACGAGCCGGAAGTGTCGCAAGCACTTGGTTTCGGTTTCCGCTGCGGCTTCCTCGGGCTGCTGCACATGGAGATCGTGCAGGAACGTCTCGAGCGCGAGTTCGACATGGACCTGATCACCACGGCGCCGACCGTGGTGTACGAAGTCCTGCAACGCGACGGCACGACCATCATGGTCGAGAATCCGGCCAAGATGCCGGAGCCGTCGAAGATCGAAGAAGTGCGCGAACCGATCGTCACCGTGAATCTGTACATGCCGCAAGACTACGTCGGCTCGGTGATCACGCTGTGTACGCAAAAGCGCGGCACGCAGATCAACATGCAGTATCACGGCCGTCAGGTGCAGTTGACCTACGAAATCCCGATGGGCGAAGTCGTGCTCGATTTCTTCGACCGTCTGAAGTCGATTTCGCGCGGCTATGCGTCGATGGATTACGAGTTCAAGGAATACCGCGCGGCCGACGTCGTGAAGGTCGACATGCTGATCAACGGCGACAAGGTCGACGCGCTGTCGGTCATCGTGCACCGTTCGCAAAGCCAGTATCGCGGCCGCGAAGTGGCGTCGAAAATGCGTGAACTCATTCCGCGTCAAATGTACGACGTCGCGATTCAGGCCACCATCGGCGCGAACATTATCGCGCGCGAGAACATTAAAGCGTTGCGTAAGAACGTGCTGGCAAAATGCTACGGCGGCGACATTTCTCGTAAGAAGAAGCTGCTGGAAAAGCAAAAGGCAGGCAAGAAGCGAATGAAGCAGGTGGGATCGGTCGAGATTCCGCAAGAGGCTTTCCTCGCGATCCTGCGTGTCGAAGACAAATAAGACGAACAACGGAACCCTATGAATTTTGCGCTGATTCTTTTTGTGCTCGTCATTTTGACGGGCGTCGCATGGGTCGCAGACAAACTGGTTTTCATGCCGCAACGGCGCCGCGCGGCGGAAGCCGCGGTCGCCGAGTTCGACCGCCAGCAGGCACGCATCGGCGAGCGTTTCGCCGACGAAAACGCGGCGCAAACGCGCGCGCGTCTGCGTGACGACAAGCTGCGTCAACCGTGGTGGCTCGAGTATTCAGCGAGCTTTTTCCCGGTGATTCTGGTGGTGTTCGTGGTGCGCTCGTTCGTGGTCGAGCCGTTCAAGATTCCTTCGGGTTCGATGGTGCCGACGCTGCTGGTGGGCGACTTCATCCTCGTGAATAAATTCGACTACGGCATCCGTCTGCCGATCACCAACACGAAGATCACCGAAGGCCGTCCGCTCCAACGCGGCGACGTGGTGGTGTTCCGCTACCCGAAAGACGAATCGGTCGACTACATCAAGCGCGTGATCGGCCTGCCGGGCGACACCGTTGCGTATCAGGACAAGCAGCTCACGATCAACGGCAAGCCGGTGCCGGAAACGCCGCTGCCCGATTACCTCGACGACGAACGCATGGGTTACGCGAAGCAGTTCGAAGAAGATATCGACGGCCGCAAGAACGCGATTCTGAACAATTCGGCCGTGCCGCCGTTCATCGTCGGCGCCGAAGATTATCCGTATCGCGATAACTGCACGTACAACGCACGCGGCGTGATCTGCAAGGTGCCGCCGGGCAACTACTTCATGATGGGCGACAACCGCGATAACAGCGCGGATAGCCGTTACTGGGGCTTCGCGCCGGACAAGAATGTCGTGGGCCGCGCGTTTTTTATCTGGATGAACTTCAGCAATCTGAAACGCATCGGCTCATTCAACTGAGTTCGTGTGCGTCGATTGCACGACACGCCGCGCGGTTGGCCTTCGCCAGGTCACGTGAGCCGCGGCGTGTTATCACGCTACTTTAAGATCCCGCGGTAACGTCGCTTCACCACGCTTTTTCCGCTGGCCGTCCCGCGTTTTCGCCGGGTCTGGCGCCCGCGTTATACTCTGCCCATGCCCCTATCTCCGTTGGAAAGCCGTCTGCGCTACGAATTTCGCAATGCGGAATTGTTGCGCCAGGCTTTAACGCACCGCAGTCATAGCTCCACGCATAACGAACGGCTCGAGTTTCTCGGCGATTCCGTTCTGAATTGCGCGGTGGCTGCGCTTTTGTTCCAACGTTTCGGCAAACTGGACGAGGGCGACCTGTCGCGCGTCCGCGCCAATCTGGTCAAACAGCAGTCGCTTTACGAAATCGCTCAGGCCCTCAATATCTCCGAAGGCCTGCGGCTGGGGGAAGGCGAGTTGCGCAGCGGCGGCTTCCGCCGCCCCTCGATCCTCGCTGACACGCTCGAAGCGGTGCTGGGCGCAGTGTTCCTCGACGGCGGCTTCGAAGCCGCTCAGACGGTCATCAAGCGCCTTTACGTGCCCATTCTGGATCACATCGACCCACGCACGCTCGGCAAGGACGCCAAGACGCTGCTGCAGGAGTATCTGCAAGGCCACAAGATCGCTCTGCCGACCTACACGGTCGTCGCCACGCATGGTGCGGCGCACAATCAACAATTCGAAGTCGAATGCACGGTGCCGAAACTGGACGTGAAAGTCTCCGGTTCCGGCGCGAGCCGTCGTGCGGCGGAGCAGGCGGCGGCCAAGAAAGCGCTCGACGAAGTGATGGCCGCGGCGCCTGCCGTGGTAGCCAAGCCCAAGCGCTCGAAAGGCGCTCGCGCGGCGAAGAACGCCGAGCCGGAAATCGTGCCCGGCGTGACCGGTGTGCAGGCCGCGCTGGATTTGCGCAGCCCGGATCGCAAGAACGAGCGCGGAGCGGGGCGCGGTGAGTCCCGCGCCGCCGCCGCGGCGGAACCGGTAGCCGAACGCACCCCGCTGACAGCCACCGCCGCGCCGTTGGCGGTGATTCGCGCCGCGCACGTGGAGTACAGCGGACAGGACAAAACCGAGCGCGCCGAGAAGGCAGAGAAGACGGCCGCTCACGTGGGCGACAAGTCCGCTGACAAAGCCGCAGCGGAGAAAGCCGCCGAAAAGTTCGACACCAAGGCCGCGGATGCGAAACCCGCCGAAGCCAAGTCCGCCGAAGCCAAACCAGAAGCCAAGCCGGAAGCCGCTGCGGTCCGCAGCGTCGACAAACACCGCAGCCGCGAAGCCACACCCGGTCCCGCCGTGCCCGTGCCAAGCGCAGCAGCGGCACCGACCGAACACGAACCCGGCGTAGCCGACGCGGTGCAAACGCGCGTCGCCGACGCGGGCCATTGATTGCCATCGGCGCGCCATTCCCGCGCGTCGATCTGAAACTTGCCGTAGCCCGAATATGAACGCTCCCACTCCCACTGGTTTTCGCTGCGGCATGGTCGCGATCGTCGGCCGCCCCAACGTCGGCAAGTCCACGCTGATGAACGCGCTGGTCGGCCAGAAAGTCAGTATCACGTCGCGCAAGGCGCAGACCACGCGCCATCGCATCACGGGCATTCATACGCTCGAAGACGCGCAATACATTTTCGTTGACACGCCGGGTTTCCAGACCAAGCACAGCGGCGCACTGAACCGTTCGCTCAATCGCGCGGTCACGTCCACGCTGACTTCGGTCGATGCGATCCTGTTCGTAATCGAAGCTGGCCGTTTCGGCCCGGACGACCAGAAGGTGCTCGACCTGATCCCGCCGTCGGTGCCCACGCTGCTGATCGCGAACAAGCTGGACCGCGTGTCGGATAAGGATTCGCTGTTCCCGTTCATGCAGCAGGTCAGCGCGCTGCACGAGTTCGCCGAGATCGTGCCGCTGTCGGCGAAGAATTCCGACGACATCAAACGTCTGATGGCGACCGTCAAGCCGTTCCTGCCGGAAGGCGCGCCGATCTACGGCGAAGACGACCTGACCGATCGCAGCGAGCGCTTCCTCGCGGCGGAAATCCTGCGCGAGAAAGTGTTCCGCTGGACTGGCGACGAACTGCCCTACACGAGCACCGTGCTGATCGACAAGTTCGAAACCGAAGGGCGCCTGCGCCGCATTTTCGCGACCATCATGGTCGACCGCGACACGCACAAGGCGATGATCATCGGCCAGAAGGGCGCCAAGCTGAAGCAGATCAGCACCGAAGCGCGCCTCGACATGGAAAAGCTGTTCGACGGTCCGGTGTATCTGGAAACCTTCATCAAGGTGAAGAGCGGCTGGGCCGACAACGAAGCCGGGCTCCGTGCGTATGGGTACGAATGACGCGTGGATGACGCTGAATTCCGACGCTGACCCGGACGATTCGGAGCCGGCAGTGCCGGCACGTGAGCCGTCCAAACCCGCTCGTAGCACCCGAAAGTCCTCGACTAAAAGCGCCCAGGGCGCCGAAGGCGAACCACGTAAAGCGCCGCCTCGCCGCGCGCCACGTACCTCCGCGTCCGACTACCGGATCGCGGAGCAACCCGCCTTCGTTCTCCATAGCTATCCGTATCGCGAGACCAGTCTGATCATCGACGTGCTCTCGCGCGATCATGGCCGCCTCGCGCTCGTCGCGAAGGGCGCGAAGCGTCCGCACTCCGCGCTGCGCGGCGTGTTGCAGACGTTTCAGCCGCTCGCGCTGTCGTGGTCGGGCAAATCCGAAGTGCGCACGCTGACCGGCGCCGAATGGGTCGGCGGCATGTTGCCGCTGGCCGGCGACGCGCTGCTGTGCGGCTTCTACGTCAACGAACTGCTGGTCAAGTTCTGCGCGCGCGAAGATCCGCATCCGCAACTGTTCCATCACTACGTCGTCACGATGACGCGTCTCGCGCACGATGAGCCGCCCGTGCAGGTGCTGCGTTCGTTCGAGCGCGTGCTGCTGCGCGAAACCGGCTACGCGATGGCGCTGGATCGCACCGTCGCGCGCAAAGCGGTGCTGGCCGAAGGCCGCTACGTGTTCGACCCGGAGCGCGGCGTGCGCGAAGCCTCCGACGATCTGCCCGCGCAATGGCCGGTAATCGCGGGGCAAACCTTGCTCGACATGGAACAGGACGATTACCATCGAGCGCAGACCGTGGCGCAAAGCAAAACGCTGATGCGCTTTCTGCTCAACACTTACCTTGGCGGCACGCCGCTCGCGACGCGCCAGATCCTGATCGACTTGCAGAACTTATGAGCTTCTTTCTTACGTCGCCGAATGTGATTGACCTGGGCGTGAACATCGATCACGTCGCCACGCTGCGCAACGCGCGCGGCACGTCCTACCCCGATCCGATCCGCGCCGCGCTGATGGCCGAAGAGGCCGGCGCCGATGTCATTACGCTGCATCTGCGTGAAGACCGCCGCCATATCGTCGACGCCGACGTGCACAAGCTGCGCCCGCTCCTGAAGACGCGCATGAATCTCGAATGCGCGGTCACCCAGGAGATGCTCGACATCGCGTGTGAAGTCCAGCCGCACGACGTCTGCCTCGTGCCGGAAAAGCGTCAGGAGCTGACGACGGAAGGCGGACTCGATGTCGCCGGCCAGTTCGAAGCGGTGCGTGCCGCCTGCAAGCAGCTCGCCGACGCGAACTCGCGCGTGTCGCTCTTCATCGATCCGGACGAAACGCAGATTCGTGCCGCGCACGAAGCGGGCGCGCCGGTGATCGAACTGCACACCGGACGTTACGCCGAAGCCCACGATCCCGCCGAACAGGAGCGCGAATTCGAGCGCGTGGTGCGTGCCGTCGAATTCGGCGCGACACTCGGCATCAAGGTCAATGCGGGCCACGGCCTGCACTACACGAACGTGCAGCAGATCGCGGCGATCGAGGGCATCGACGAACTGAATATCGGCCACGCGATCGTCGCGCATGCGATCTTCGCCGGCTGGGACAACGCGGTGCGCGAGATGAAGGCGATCATGGTCGCCGCGCGTCTCGGCGCGCGCGCCTGATGCGACCTGACATGGCAGCCCGCGCATGACGATCTACGGCATCGGTACGGACATTGTTCAGGTGAGCCGCGTGGCCGCGGTCATGACGCGCACCAACGGCCGCTTCGCCGAGAAGGTGCTCGGTCCGGACGAACTGCGCGTCTATCACGCGCGGCACGCGCGCTCAGCCGCGCGCGGGCTCGCGTTTCTCGCCACGCGGTTCTCGGCGAAAGAAGCATTCTCGAAAGCGATCGGCCTCGGCATGCACTGGCCGATGACCTGGCGCGCGCTGCAAACGCTCAACAAGCCGAGCGGCGAGCCCATGGTGGTCGCGTCCGGTGAATTGGCCGAATGGCTCGACGCGCGCGGCATCACGGCGCGCGTCACGATCAGCGACGAGCGCGATTACGCGGTGTCGTTCGTGATTGCGGAAACGACGCAAGCGGGTACGCCCGACGACGTCGCCGAATAAAAAATACTTTTGAACGCGGCGCAGGCCGGCCGCGTCTCTCCTTGCCTCAGGCTTTTTTCCAACGGAAATCGATGAAAACCATTCCCGGACCGGTGATGCTCGACGTGGTCGGCAAAACGCTGAACGGCGACGACAAGCGCCGCCTTGCCCATCCGATGACCGGCGGCGTGATCCTGTTCGCGCGCCATTACGAGAGCCGCACGCAACTGATCGCGCTGACCGACTCGATCCGCGCGATCCGTGAGGATCTGCTGATTGCCGTCGACCACGAAGGCGGGCGCGTGCAGCGCTTTCGCACGGACGGCTTCACCGTGCTGCCTGCGATGGGCAAGCTCGGCACGTTGTGGGACAGCGATGTGCTGCACGCCACCAAAGTGACAACGGCCGTCGGCTATATCCTCGCGACGGAGTTGCGCGCGTGCGGCATCGACATGAGTTTCACGCCGGTGCTCGATCTGAACTATGGTCAATCGCAGGTGATCGGCGACCGCTCGTTCCACCGCGATCCGCGTGTGGTGACCTTGCTCGCCAAGAGCCTCAACCACGGACTCGCGCTGGCCGGCATGAGCAATTGCGGCAAGCATTTCCCGGGGCACGGCTTCGCACAGGCGGATTCGCATGTCGCCATGCCGGTCGACGACCGCTCGCTCGAGGAGATTCTGCGCGACGACGTGGCGCCGTACGACTGGCTCGGCTTGTCGTTGGGGTCAGTGATTCCCGCGCATGTGATCTATCCGCAGGTCGATTCGAAGCCGGCGGGTTTTTCGCGCGTCTGGCTGCAGGACGTCCTTCGCAATAAGCTGCGCTTCGAAGGCGCGATTTTCAGCGACGATCTGTCGATGGAAGCCGCGCGCCAGGGCGGCACGCTGACCGAAGGCGCGAGCGCCGCGCTGCAAGCCGGCTGCGACATGGTGCTGATCTGCAATCAGCCGGACGAAGCGGAGAAGGTACTGGATGCGCTGCGCTTTACGCCGTCGAAGGAATCGCAACGGCGCTTGCAACGCATGCGGCCGCGTGGCAAGGCGTTGAAGTGGAGCAAGCTGGTCGCTGATCCGCAGTACCTGCAAGCGCAAGCGCTGTTGCGTAGCGCGTTTGCATAAGCCGCGAGAACAGTCGGCAAGCAAGTAAGAAAAACGGCGCCTTCAATGAAGGCGCCGTTTTTTCAGCCAGGGCCGACCGCAAGCGATCGCAGAGGCACTCCACTCAATTCAAGCGCATGCGTTGCAGCTTGTTGTACAGCGTCTTCGGACTGATACCCAGCAGCGACGCCGCCCGGTGACGCGTACCGCCGACTGCGTCGAGCGTCGCGCGAATCAGCATTTCCTCGACGTCCGCGAGCGGCGTGCCCACGGTAACTTGCACCCGGCTGCCATTCAGATCGCGGCCGTTCGCCGAGCCCGCCTCATCGGCGCGCAGCGATTCCAGCACGTCGCCGGACGCGTGATATGCGCGCCGCACGCGGTCCTGCAACTCGCGCACATTGCCCGGCCATTCATACGCGAGACACTCGCGCAGGAAGTTCGGCGCGACCTGCTTGGCGGTCTCCGCCGAGCCGCGCGTCAACCCTTCGTGATTCAATTCGTCGACCAACGCCTGGGCGATCAGCGCCGGATCTTCGCCGCGCTCGCGCAGCGGCGGCAGCGTGACGGCGGCCGCTTCGAGGCGCAGCGCCAGATCTTCGTGCAGGCTGCCGTCGGCCACCGCCGCACGCGGCGCCTTGCGTGTCGAGGCGATCAGCCGGAAGTCCGTCACCACCTGATTCGTGCCGCCGACCCGCATGAAGGTCTGCGAATCGAGCGCACGCAGCAGCGCTTCCTGCTGGGCGCGCGGCAACTCGGCGATTTCGTCGATGAACAGCGTGCCGCCGCTCGCCTGCTCGAACAGGCCGGGTTCGCGTTGCTCGGCGCCGTTGAACGCGCCGCGTTCGTGACCGAACAGCAGGCTGTCGAGCGAGCGTTGCGCGGCCGCGCTATTCGCGCTGCGGCAGTCGAATGTGATGAACGGACCTTTACGGCGCCGGCTCATGTCGTGCATCGTGCGCGCCGCGATCTGCTTGCCGGTGCCGGTTTCGCCGGAAATCAGCACGGCGGCTTCGGTCGGCGCGATATGTTCGATCGTGTCGTAGACGTGCTGGATCGCACCGCTGCGGCCGAGCATCGAGCCGAACCGGCCGAGTTGACGCAGCGACGCGCGCAGCGTCTGCACTTCTTCGGTCAGTTCGTACGGCCGCGGGATACGCGCGAGCAGGCTGCGCAAACGCGGAATGTTGACCGGCTTGAGCAGGTAGTCCCAGATGCCGTGCCGCAAACCCTCGATCGCGCTTTCCACTGTCGCATTGCCGGTCATGACGATCACGGGCAAGGCGCCGCCGGGCGGATGCGCGGGGAGGTGTTGCAGCAGGTCGAGTCCGCTGCCGTCCGGCAGGTTCAGGTCGACCAGCACGACGTCGGGAATGAAGCGTGTCAACGCGGCCCGGGCCTCCGCGATCGTGGTCGCGGTGTCGACGGAGAAGCCGTCGGCGGCGAGGATGGCGGACAGGCCTGACAGGCTATTAGGATCGTCTTCAACAATCAGGGCGTGTGGCATGGCGAGCGCAATTTTTAGATGGATGGAATACCCGATGCGCTGCGCCGATACGTTGGCGCGCGTCACGGGCGCGATGCTGGCCGGTACTGTCGGTCGAATTCCGAGTCGAATCCAGCGCCGCGCGCGCAACCTTGGCTCGCGCGGCGCAAGAGCGGCCGCGTCTGAGGTAGACAGGTCGTCCGGCGCGCGCACCAAGCACGGCACCGGGCAGAAAGGCGGCGATTCGACTCAAGTCGTTCAGGTCCTTTGCGTTATTAATTTGGGAGCCCGTCCTGACGTCTTGTAAGCGTGGATGGGCGCCTGTATTTCCTTCACTCGGGCTGTCAGAAATCCCGGTTGCTGTCGAAGAAACGGCGTACTTCGAGTTCCGCTTGTTCGCGCGTCTTGCCGTAACGTTCCTGGATCAGGCCGGCGAGCTTGTCAGCGCGGCCTTTGGCCTTGGTCAACTCGTCGTCCGTGAGTTCACCCCATGCCGTCTTGGCCTTGCCAACCATCTGCTTCCACTTGCCTTCAGCGATGTCGTTATTCATGTCGCATCTCCGGAGTTGAAGAAAATAAAGCCGTACTGCCCTGTATCCAGAGAGAAGCATGGACCGTGCCACGATAATTTATTTAGACTTATCAATGGTCTGGTGACCGACATACGGAAATTTGAGGTTGCGGTGTGGCAATTTCGAGCAAGTCGCCGGTAAAGTTTTCCTCAACCATACACGGCGGCGCAAAAAAGAAAAAGCGCCCAAATTGGGCGCTTTTTTTTGCTTTTTTTTCGCAGCGCCCGGCTTGGGGCGCTGGATTCAGGCGAGCAGGGCGCTTAAGCGCGGCTGCGGTACTCGTGCGTACGCGTGTCGATTTCGATCTTGTCGCCGATGTTGCAGAAGAGCGGCACTTGCAGTTCGAAGCCGGTGGTCAGCTTGGCGTTCTTCAACACCTTGCCCGACGACGTGTCGCCCTTGACAGCCGGTTCCGTGTAGATGATCTCGCGGACCAGCGTGGTCGGCAGTTCGACCGAGATGGCTTTCTCGTTGTAGAACACGACTTCGCAAGCCATGCCGTCTTCGAGGTAATGGAGGGCGTCGCCCATCATTTCGCCTTCGACTTCGAACTGGTTGTAGTCGGCGTCCATGAACACGTACATCGGGTCGGCGAAGTACGAGTACGTAACTTCCTTGCGTTCCAGCACGACGACGTCGAACTTGTCGTCGGCCTTGTACACGCTTTCCATGCCTGCGCCGGTCAGCAGGTTCTTGAACTTCATCTTGACGACGGCGGAGTTGCGGCCCGATTTGTTGTATTCGGCCTTTTGCACAACCATTGCGTCTGCGCCGATCATCACGACGTTACCGGTGCGGAGTTCCTGTGCGGTCTTCATAAAACTGTCCTGTACGAAATTAGTAGCTTCAACTTGTGCTCAACGGCATACGGCGCAAGCGGCTTCGGCGCTTTGCTCACCGCGCGCCGCGCCGCCGAAGCGGCTCGGCGGGTCGCGAGCAAGTCAAGCGTGGCCGGCTTGCCGCGGGGAGCGGCGGGAGCGCCGCAAACCCGCGGTCTCTGCCATTCCCAGCAATCCGTTACCTGCTTTTTACCCGGTGCGGGCGTGTACACGAGTGGCGCCGATTCGCAACATACGTCCCTTTTTTGACATTCCACCTATCACGCTTTGATATTGGGGGAAGGTGTTGCATCTTTCGATGCCGGGTTGGCGAGCCGCTCAAACGAGTTGACCGGATTCCGCCGTTGCGATCGGGCCGCGCTTGCGTCGTCGGCCGTTGGATAACCGCTTATTTTAACTGAGTTTTTGCGAACAAGGCCAGATTTCCGGCGAGGTCGCCCACTTGAGCCAGTTCGCCGGCCCAATCGGCCGCGCGTTGCTTGAGCGCCGGCAAGTGACGCTGGAATTCCGCCCAGTCTGGCCGGCCCGTGCCGTTCCATGCGTGCCAGAAGCGCGCAAGGGCGTCGCGGGCGTCCGCGGGCAGAGTGCGCGCGTAGTGCGCGAGCGCGGCGTCGAGCTTCGGCAGATGGGCGTCGTCGGCTTGCGGGTAGATATGCCAGACGAAGGGTTTGGCGGCCCATTGGGCGCGCACGAACGAATCCTCACCGCGCACGAAATTGATGTCGCTTGCCCACAGCAGCGCGTCGTAGCCGGGCTGGTCGGTAAAGGCGAGGGCATGTGCGCTGAGGTTGCCGCGCACCGCGTGAGCGCCGGTGGCGAACGCGGGCAGCTCGAAAAAGCGCGCGACCGCGCCTGAAACGCGGCCTTCGGGCACGAGCAGGACGACCGGGTCCGCGCTATCGCGCCATTGTTCGAGCAGGCTGTCGGCGGCAGGGTTCTCGTAGGCGAACAGCGAGACGACGGTGGCCGCGGCGGGCGGCGGCGCGTGGCCGGTGGTCTGTTGCCACCATGCTCGGCGCGCGGTGGGCGATGCTTCAAAAGCCGCGCGCGCGCCGTCGAGATGCCGTTCCTTCAGCACGCCGCCGGTGCCGGGGCCGAGTCCGGGGAAAAAGAATGTCTTGGTCAGCGGATAGCGCGGATGAGGCGAGGGCCGCAGATGAAAATCCGCGACCCAGTCCTCGGCACTCAGATATTCGAGGTTGAACCACACCGGCGTACGTTCGCGCGCCGCCATCGCGGCGACGTAGATGGACGGGAGTTCGCAGCCAAACGCCTCGATCACGACGTCGGCGACTTCGAGCCTATCGCCCGCATGAGCCGGCTCATGCCAGTGTTCGACGACGATGCCGCCGACCGTCTGGCGAGCGTGCTCCAGCGTCAGCGACGGGCACAGCTTGTGGAACGCATGCAGGTCGTCGACGAACACGCGTACCTGCCAGCCGTGCTCGCTCGCAAGCTGGCGCGCGAGACGCCAGCACACGCCGATGTCGCCGAAATTGTCGATCACCGCGCAGAAGATGTCGCAGGCGATCGCCGTGGGCGTGTCAGCGGCTTGCTCGGAATGGGGCGTAGCGGAAGACATGATGGCCTGGGTTGCGGATTCGAACGTATGGAAGGAGTGGGGCGGTGCGAGTGACGCCTCGGCACCGCGCTGCGTTGCGCGCCGACCCACGGCTGCCGACGCGTCGCCCGATTCAAGGCAACAGCGTTCGGACGCGCGCGGAATGTTCTAAACTGGCGATTCTAAAGCACTCGTTCACGATTGCGCGCGCGTGGCGTACTCCGGTTCGCTTAAGCGCGCGGCACGCAGAGCAAGGCTTCGCGAGACCGTCCCACCCCAACCGATTCTGCATGACCGAACCCGAAGCAACCGACGCTTTCGAGCCGAAAAAAGTGCTCGCCCAACTGCCGCATCTGCCCGGCGTCTATCGCTATTACGATACGCACGGCGCGGTGCTTTACGTGGGCAAGGCGCGCGATCTGAAGAAGCGCGTCTCGAGCTACTTCACCAAGACGCTACTGTCGCCGCGCATCGCGATGATGGTGACGCGCATTGTGCGCATCGAGACGACCGTGACGCGCTCCGAGGCCGAAGCGCTGCTGCTCGAAAACAACCTGATCAAGGCGCTCGCGCCGCGCTACAACATTCTGTTTCGCGACGACAAGTCGTATCCCTACCTCAAGCTGACCGGCCACAAGTTTCCGCGCATGGCGTATTACCGTGGCGCTGTGGATCGCAAGAATCAGTACTTCGGTCCGTTTCCGAGTGCGTGGGCGGTGCGCGAGAGCATCCAGATTCTGCAGCGCGTGTTCCAGTTGCGCACCTGTGAAGACTCCGTGTTCAATAACCGCACGCGGCCTTGTCTGCTGCATCAGATCGGCCGCTGCACGGCGCCGTGCGTCGCGGCGATCAATGAAGAAGACTACGCGCGCGACGTCGCCAACGCATCGCGCTTTCTGCTCGGCCGCCAGGGCGAGGTGATGAAGGAACTCGAGCAGAAGATGCACGCCTTCGCCGGCGAGCTGAAGTTCGAGCAGGCCGCGGCGGTGCGTAACCAGATGAGTTCGCTGTCGACGGTGCTGCACCAGCAGGCGATCGAAGTCGGCAGCGACAGCGACGTCGATATTCTCGCGGTGGTCGCGCTGGGCGGCCGTGTGTGCGTGAATCTGGCGATGGTGCGCGGCGGACGGCATCTGGGCGACAAGGCGTATTTCCCGGCGCATGTCGAAAGCGCGTTGACGGCCGATGAGGGGGGATTGGAAGACGACGGCGCGGCGTTGACCGATACCGCTATCGAGTCCAGTTCGCTCGCGGAAGACAACGCGGGCGGTGAGGCGGAGTCGGCCGATGCCGCCGATGCGCTCGCGATCGCGCAAGAGATGCCATCGGAAGACGAAGAGGACGACGCGTCCGATGAAGCCGACGACACACCCGACGAAGACGACGCACTCGGGGAAGCCGATTCCGAACCCACGAAACCGCGCAAAGGCCGCGCAACCGGGGGGATCGAAGCCGAAGTCCTCGAAGCGTTCATCGCCCAGCATTACCTGGGCAATCGCGTGCCGCCGGTGCTGGTGGTCAGCCACGCCCCCGCCAACCGCGAACTGGTCGACGTGCTGATCGAGCAGGCCGGCCACAAGGTCACCGTGCTGCGCCAGCCGCAAGGCCAACGGCGCGCCTGGCTCGCGATGGCCGAGCAGAACGCGCGGCTCGCGCTCGCGCGCCTGCTCTCGGAGCAAGGCTCGCAGCAAGCCCGCACGCGCGCGCTGACCGACACGCTCGGCATGGAGTGCGACGATCTCGCGCATTTGCGTATTGAATGCTTCGACATCAGCCACACGATGGGCGAGGCGACGCAGGCGTCGTGCGTGGTGTATCACCATCACAAGATGCAGTCGTCGGAATACCGCCGCTACAACATCACCGGCATTACGCCCGGCGACGATTACGCCGCGATGCGCCAGGTGCTCACGCGCCGCTACGAGAAGATGGTCGAGCAAGCCGCCGCGAATGCCGCTGACGAAGCCGCGGAGTTGCAAAGCGACGCGGCCGCCGATCCGTCGCTCACGCCGGACGCCGCGGAGCCGGTCGCGGCCGGCGGCATCCTGCCGACTATCGTGCTGATCGACGGCGGCAAGGGCCAGGTCGAAATCGCGCGCCAGGTGTTCACGGAACTGGGTCTCGATACCGGCATGCTGGTCGGCGTCGCGAAGGGCGAGGGACGCAAGGTCGGCCTCGAAACCCTGATTTTCGCCGACGGCCGCGCGCCGCTCGAACTCGGCAAGGAAAGCGCCGCACTCATGCTGGTCGCACAGATCCGCGACGAAGCGCACCGCTTCGCCATCACCGGTATGCGCGCGAAGCGCGGCAAGACGCGTCAGACCTCGCGGCTCGAAGAACTCGAAGGGGTGGGCGCGAAGCGGCGTCAGCGTTTGCTCGCGCGCTTTGGGGGACTGCGCGGCGTGGTTGCCGCCAGTGTCGAAGATCTGGCGAGCGTCGAAGGCATTTCGCAGGCGCTCGCGGAGCAGATTTACCGGCAATTGCACTGATCGCGGCGGCTTCAGCCGTCCGCTCAGCCACCTTCGAGGGGCGCTGCCGCGGCGCGCGCGGCCGGCCCGGCGCGCCGCTTTGCTTGTGGCAGGCCTTGTGACACGGCACAATTGCATCTCCCTTGTCAGACGCTGCGCCTGCCCATGCCGTTTAATTTCCCGATTTTCCTGACTTGGCTGCGGATCGTCCTGATCCCGCTCGTCGTCGGTGTGTTCTATTTGCCCGACATGATGATGAGCCCCGCGCACCGCAATCTGGCGGCCGCGACCATCTTCATTCTGGCGGCGCTGACCGACTGGTTCGACGGCTTTCTGGCGCGCAAGTGGAATCAGACCTCGGCATTCGGCGCGTTCCTCGATCCGGTCGCCGACAAGCTGATGGTGACCGCCGCGTTGCTGGTGCTCGTGCAACTCGCGCGAATCGATTCGGCGATCGCGCTCGTGATCGTCGGGCGCGAGATCGCGATCTCGGCGCTGCGCGAATGGATGGCGCAAATCGGCGCATCGAAGAGCGTCGCGGTGAATTCGCTCGGCAAGTTCAAGACGGTTTGTCAGATGGTGGCGATCCCCATGCTGCTGTTCTACGGGCCGCTGTCGTTCGGCGGCGGCGTGGTGGTCGATACGCGTGTGTGGGGCTTGTGGCTCATCTATCTGGCCGCGTTCCTGACGATCTGGTCGATGCTCTATTACATGAAGCTCGCATGGCCGCAGATTCGCGAACGGGGCGGCGTGGCCTGAGTTTTCGTCGTGGTGGAGGGCGCCCGGCGCGTGTCCGAACTTCGCTGGCGCATGAGTGAAATTTGTTCGGTAAAAGAGATACGCAAAAGGGGTTGACACGTTTCAGTCGTTTCTCCATAATCTCGTTTCTCCGATGCGCGCAGTTCGAAACATCGGTGGCAGTAAAGAGTAGTTGCAGTAACAAGGCAGCAGATAGCACGGCAAAAGCAGCACAATGCGGGAGTAGCTCAGTTGGTAGAGCGCAACCTTGCCAAGGTTGAGGTCGCGAGTTCGAGCCTCGTCTCCCGCTCCAAATTTTTGAAGCAACGCGTTGTTTGGCAAGTAACAGTGCAAGGCGTTGTGAAGCAGTTCAATGCGGGAGTAGCTCAGTTGGTAGAGCGCAACCTTGCCAAGGTTGAGGTCGCGAGTTCGAGCCTCGTCTCCCGCTCCATACATAAGGGGAAGCAACGCTTCCCTTTTTGTTTGGTGGCCCGGTCCATCCGGTTGTCCGCTAAACAAAATCTGCGAATCTGTTGCTAGGTTCCAGTCCGCTTGCGGCGCGATAGCAAAGCGGTTATGCAGCGGCCTGCAAAGCCGTTTAGGCCGGTTCGACTCCGGCTCGCGCCTCCAGTAGTTGATGTAAAGAAAAGCCCCGACTTGTCGGGGCTTTTCTTTTTTCGGCGTCGGTTTCTCTGGCGGAGTTGATACATATGCTGACGTGGCAGCAGTTCTCTTTGCTTCTGCTAATCGCGCCGGCAGCCGGGTTGATTCTCTGCGTTGCCGTTATCGTGACGGATGTGGCGCACAATTCGTGGTTCGCGCTTCATCACCCGATCCGGATGGACCTGTATCTCTCGCAGATCGTCTTTCTACTGTTCATCGCGTTCACGGTCCGTACGGCCGGGCGAGGGGCTGTGAACCGGCGCACTGCGCTGCACGTGATCGATTGAACAGCGCGCCTGCTTTACGTCATTGCTTGTCCACACCGAGGCTGCATGTACCTACAACTCACCGGCACCCACGTTCGCCTGCTCGGCTCGATGCATCTCTTTCCGGCGACAAGCCGAAGAACGCCGCCGTGGATTGCCGAAGCGTATGACTGGGCGGAAGCGCTCGTCTTCGAGTCCGATCCGCCGACGATTCTGCCGTTTCTGAAGGCCGACCGACAAGGCGGCGCGGAGCAACTGCAGCCCTTGCTATCCGCCGACGCATGGCAGCAACTTCACGCGGCATGGCCCGTTGAAGGGCCGCTTGCGCCGCTCACCGATCTTCGTCCGTGGGCCGCGTTGATCGTCGCGCCGACGCTGTTCCAACAAGTCGTCGAAGGTGTCGAGCCGCGCATGCTGCGCTCGGCGATTACGCAGGCCAAGCCCTATCGCTATCTCGAGAGCGCGCAGGAGGTAGCGGCGGCGCTCGAATCGATTCCGCTCGACGCCGTCGGCGCGGCGCTCGGCTTGCTGATGTCAGACCTCGACGAACCGCAGCGCACGCTCGAGCGCATGCACGCGGCCTGGCTGGAGGGCGATCTGCTTGCCGTGCACCAGATCGCCATCGATTCGCCGATGTTCAATCTGCCGGGCATCCGGCATGCGATTCTCGACGAGCGCAATCGCGCATGGGCGGCGCGCTTGACTGAGGTCCTCACGCGGCCGGAGCGCACGTTGGTGGTCGTCGGCGCGCTGCATCTGTGCGGCCCCGGCAATCTGATCGACTGTCTCGCGCGGCCCGTCGAGCCGGTCTTTGCCAACCCATAGCAAAGCCGTCGCCGCGCGAGCGTGGCAGCCTGATGCGGCCTGCATCGGTTCGAAAGCGGTCCGGCTCGCACGCGATCCGAGGGAACTCTCGCGCCGGGGTTTTGCCCCAAGGTAAAGCACGTCGCTATACACTACCCGCCTACCACTTCGGCCACGCCGGTCGCCCTAGGGAATACAACATGCATGTGCCACCGACGCCCAGTAACGAAAGCGCCCGTCTCGACACCCTGCGTGCGCTGCATATTCTCGATACGTTGCCGGAAGAGCGCTTCGATCGTCTGACCCGGCTCGCCAAGCGACTCTTCAGTGTGCCCATCGCGCTCGTGAGTCTGGTCGATGCGGACCGTCAATGGTTCAAGTCGTGTGTCGGCCTGAAGACGAGCGAGACCTCGCGTGACGTATCATTCTGCGCGCACGCGATTCTCGGCGACGAAATCATGATGGTGCCCGACACGCTCGCGGACGAGCGGTTTCACGACAATCCGCTCGTCACGGACAACCCGAATATCCGTTTCTACGCCGGCTGTCCGCTCACGGTGCCCAACGGCAGCAAGCTCGGCACGCTCTGTCTGATCGACACCAAGCCGCGCGGCCTCGACGAAGAAGAGCGCGAATTGCTGCGCGATCTGGCGCGCATGGCCGAGCAGGAGTTGGCGGCGGTGCAGTTGGCCACGCTCGACGATTTGACGCTGCTGTCGAACCGGCGCGGTTTCGAGGCACTAGCGCAACATGCGCTGAACGTTTGCAAGCGGATGCACAAACCGGCATCGCTGCTGTTCTTCGACCTGAACGATTTCAAGCAGATCAACGACACGCTCGGCCACGCCGAAGGCGATCGCGCGCTGAAGACCTTCGCCGACGTCTTGCGCACCGCGTTGCGCGAAAGCGATGTGATCGGGCGGCTCGGCGGCGATGAGTTCGTCGTGCTGCTCACCGATACGGACAGCGGCGCCACGCAGGAAGTGACACAGCGTCTCACGCAGTTGCTGGCCGAGCGCAATACCGAAGCGCAGCGTGGCTATGACATCCGCTATAGCGTCGGGCAGATTCAATACGATTCTGCCCGGCACCAATCGATTGCCGAACTGCTGGCGGCCGCCGACGCCGCGATGTACAGCCACAAACAGGCATCGAAGGCGCGCGCGGTCCATCGCAACTGAGCGCGGCACGGCGGCGAAAAAAACCGTCGCGCGCGGCATAATCACGCATCGCCGCTCTCCGTGCGGTGCGACTCTTTCTTTAGAACGTTGTCATGACTGAACCGCAGCAAACCGCCGCCACGCGGCTGGCGCAACTTGATTGGCGCTGGAAATCCTTCGACGACCTCACGGGCATCGAGGTCTATACGATGCTGGGCGCACGCAGCACGGTGTTCGTCATCGAGCAGAACTGCTTGTATGGCGATATCGACGGGCTCGATATGGATGCGTGGCATCTGCTGGTCTATGGCCCCGATGAAAAACGGCCGGCGCTCGCGGGTTATCTGCGCGTGCTGTTGCCCGATGCGGACGACGCCGATATCCGCATCGGCCGTGTGCTCACGACCGCTGAATTCCGTGGCATCGGTCTGGGCAACGCGATGCTCGAACGGTCGCTGCCGCACATTCGCGCGCAGTGGCCCGGCACGCCGATTCGTTTGCATGCGCAGGCGCATCTGCAAGCCTTCTATGGTGCGTTCGGCTTCGCGCCCGTTTCGGAGATTCACGAAGAAGACGGCATCCCGCATGTGTGGATGCGGTCGGCCTGAAGCGGCTACCGCATACAGAGCCCGGCGCGGGCGCGCCGGGTTGTCAATCGAATCGTAGAGTCAGTGCTGGCCGCGCGCCGGCGCCGAAGCCGTGGGCGCTAGGGTCTGCCTGGCTTTCGCACGCTGTTCGCCACGCAAGCGTCCGCGCGCCGACAGCCGCATCCAGTGACGCAAGGCGAGCAGCGCGCCGATCACGCTCATCATCGAACCCGGAATCCACAGCAACAGTCCGCCGATCTGCTGATCGCGCATCGGGCTCAACCACGTGAACGCGCGGCCACAGATCGAGTAGATCGGATACAGCTCGCGCGGCGTGAAGAAGATGAACGCGCCGAGAATGATCTGCGGCGGAATCGCGGCGATCACCACCAGCACGCGCTTGCCCGGCGACAGACGCGCCGGCGGCGCGGGACGTGGATCGAGCACGAGCCACCAGAACAGCAGGCCGTCGATCACCATGCTCCAGTTCATCACGCGATAAAGCCGCCAGTCGAGCATCGCCATGAAATGAATCGGCGACATCAGCCAGAAGTAGATCAGCCCGACGAACAGCGTCACCGCGACGACGGGATGCATCACCACGTCGAGCAGCTTGCGCACTACCGGTGTTTCCAGCGCGGGCCGCACGAAACGCTGCCGCCACCTGAACGGAATCCCCGCGCGCAACGCCGCGCCCGGATACGACAGCGCGATAAAGAACGGCCCGAGGTGATGCAGCACCAGATGCTGCGCGCGATGCATGAAGAACTCATGCTCGAAGAAATAATCGAGCCGCGTATGCAACGCGACATACAACGCCACCAGCCCAAACCAGAAGGAGATGCGCCGCGCGACCGTCACCTTCGCTTTACGCGCGCCGCGCACGAACAGGATCGCGGGCACCAGCAGCGCGATCACGACGGTTGGCGAAAACTCCCAGGGATCGAGCCAGTAGAGCAGATTCATCGCGGCACGTTATCTGGTTACTTGGTTTGCGCCGGCGACTTGACGGCGAACGGCGTGTCGAGCGTTTCGCCGTCGGAGAACTTGAGCGTGAGATGCACGGTGTCACCCGGCGCGACCTTGTGCTTCGCGTCTTCGAGCATCACGTGATAGCCGCCGGGCGCGATGGCGACCTGGCCATGCGCGGGCACCGTCAGCTTGTCGACCATCACCATCTTCTGCGACGAACCGTTCGACACGGTCTGATGCAGCATCGCGTCGCCGTAGTCGTTGCTGGAGATATCGACGAGGTCGACCGGTTTGTCGCTCGCATTGACGAGCGTCACATAGCCGGCGGCGGGCAGGTTGTTGGGCAGCCAGCGGACCCACGCGTCTTTCGCGCTGATCGCGTTGGCGCCCGCCGCTTGCGCGGTCGATGCGGCACCGAACGAAAGGGCGAGGGCGCAACTCAGTGCAGCGAACGTTTTGATCTTGATCGACATGGTTGAACTCGGGAAAGGTCAGGAACGGTCATCGATGATGCGGCGCAGGTCTTGCGCGATCGCATCGGGCGTGTCGTGATCGGTGGCCAGCAGGCGCGCGTGGCCCTCGCTGTCGAACACGTAGACGGCGGAACTATGGGTGACTTCATAGTTGCCGGAAGGATCGCGCTTTTCCATCTGATAGGCGACGCGGTAACGCTTGGCGAGCGACTCGATCTGCCAGTCGGTGCCGGTCAGCCCCTCGGCATGTTTCGAGTCGAAGGCGCCGACGTAGTCGTGCAAAGCCTGCGCCGTATCGCGCGCGGGATCGACGGTGATGAACAGGATCCGCACCTTCCGCGCGTCGGGGCCGAGCTTGCCGAGCACCTGCATCAGCCGGGCCATCGTTTCAGGGCAGACGTCCGGACAATGCGTGTAGCCGAAATAAACGAGCGAGGCGCGGCCCTTGAACGAATCGCCGTTGACGGGGCGGCCATCGTCGCCGGTCAGCTTGAAATCGAGGTCAGGCAAGTGACCGGTCACATTGGTCAATTGCCACGTTTCCGTGCGATGCGTGCAGCCGGCGAGCGCCGTCAGCGCGCCCAGCATAACCGTCGCCGCAAACAGGCGCGCGGACCACGGCCTGCGTGAAATTGCGGGGTGCAGTTGCGGGTGCCGGGATGAGAAGATCGGGAACAAAGCAGGGTTCAGTGACTCGATTGAATGGCGGCGCCGCTCGATGCGCGTGTGGCGCGTGCGCGGTCATAGTGTGCAAATATGGTCGTAACGGCAATGATCCGCGTGGCAGCGACTTTAGCGCAAATTGGCCGATGGCGTCGCGCAGCGCCCACGGGCGCGCGGTTGCGAGGCAATTTGACGCAGGTGGCTGAAAGCTGGGTGAAGCCCGATTGTTCCCATTTTGAACGCAATCGCCGGCGAGGCTCGCGTGTGGCGCCCGGCTGGGCTTGTGCCCAGCCTTACTTTCTCGAAAAATTGGTGGATGCGCGGTAAGATGCGCACACTTTTCCGGCCGCAGAAGGCTGAAAGGCAAAACTAACCGATGCAAGCACTTCCGGCTGTTCTGTCTCCGAGCGAGACGGCATTTTTCTTCGATTTCGACGGCACGCTCGTCGAACTCGCCCCCACGCCGGACGGCGTGCTGGTGCAACCTCGCGTGAACGACTTGCTGAGCGAGTTGCGCAGTTTGACGAACGGCGCGGTCGCGGTCGTGTCGGGCCGCGGTATCGACAGCATCGACAGTTTTCTGAACATGCCCGATCTGCCGATTGCCGGTCTGCACGGCGCCGAGCGGCGCGATGCGAACGGCGACACGCAGCGCATTGGCTTCCATGACGAGCGGCTGCTGCGCATGGAGCAGGTGCTCGCGCAGGTGGTCAACGAAAACCCCGGCATGCTGCTCGAGATCAAGGGCGCGGCCGTGGCGCTGCACTATCGGAATGCGCCGGATCGCGAGCCGCTGGCGCGCGAGGCGACCGAGCGGCTGGTGGCCGATTACGCCGGCTCCTACGTGCTGCAGCCGGGCAAGATGGTCTACGAAATCAAACCCAAAGATGTCGACAAGGGCCGTGCGCTGCGCGCGTTCCTCGACGAGCCGCCGTTCGTCGGCCGCAAGCCGGTCTTTGCCGGCGACGATCTGACCGACGAGAAGGGCTTCGCCGTCGTCAACGAACGCGGCGGCGTGTCGATCAAGGTCGGTCCGGGCGAGACGATGGCGCATACGCGCATCGGCTCGGTGTCGGGCCTGCTCGACTGGCTGGCATCGATCGTCGCGGCGGCGCGCACAGCATGATGACCACGCCGCGTCGCTCGCAGCAAACAACGCACCGTATCGGGAATCGCGCTTCATGAGTCGACTGATCATCGTATCGAACCGGGTTGCGCCAATCTCGGAGGGCGGCCCGGCGGCGGGTGGTCTGGCGGTCGGCGTGTACGACGCGCTGAAGGAAACCGGCGGCATGTGGTTCGGCTGGAGCGGCGACGTTCTCACCTCAGGCCAGCCGCAGATCAAGGTCGAGGAGCGCGGCCCCGTGACCTTCGCGACCATCGCGCTGATGCGCCGCGACTACGATCAGTACTATCGTGGCTTCTCGAACGCCACGCTGTGGCCCGCGTTCCACTATCGCGCAGACCTGCTGCAATACGACCGGCACGACTTCGAGGGCTATTGCCGCGTGAATGCGTGGCTTGCGCAACAGCTCGTGCCGCTGCTGCGCGAAGACGACGTGATCTGGGTCCACGACTACCATCTGATTCCGTTCGCACAAGCGCTGCGCGCGGCGGGCGTGAAGAATCGCATCGGCTTTTTCCTGCACATTCCGTTTCCGGCTTCGCAGGTGCTGCTGGCGGTGCCGCCGCATCGCGAACTCGTCGAGGCGCTGTGTTCGTTCGATCTGCTCGGCTTCCAGACCGCGCCGGATCTGCGCGCGTTCTGCGACTACATCGTCAATGAGGCGAACGGCACGGTCGACGCATCGGCGCAAGGCCCGCTGACGATCCACGCGTTCGGCCGCACGCTGCGCGCGGCGGCGTATCCGATCGGCGTCTATCCGGACGAGATCGCCGAACTCGCGAAGGCGGGTGAGCGCGGCAAACCGGTGCGCACGATGAAGGCGACGCTGCATTCGCGCAAGCTGATCATGAGCGTGGACCGGCTCGATTATTCGAAGGGACTGGTCGAGCGTTTTCGTGCCTTCGAGCGGCTGCTCGAACACGCGGCCGCGCAACGCAACAAGGTGTCCTTCCTGCAGATCGCGCCGCCGACGCGCGCCGACATGCACGCCTACCAGGATATCCGCTTGCAGCTCGAAGGCGAGTCGGGGCGCATCAACGGACGCTTCGCCGAACTGGACTGGACGCCGATTCTCTACATCCACAAGCAGTACGAGCGCTCGGTGCTGGCCGCGCTGTTCCGCACCGCGCACGTCGGCTATGTCACGCCGTTGCGTGACGGCATGAACCTCGTCGCCAAGGAGTATGTGTCGGCGCAGGATCCCGAGAATCCCGGCGTGCTCGTGCTGTCGCGTTTTGCCGGCGCCGCGCAGGAACTGGATGGAGCGCTGATCGTCAATCCGGTCGATATCGACGGCATGGCCGAGGCGCTCGCGCGGGCGCTCGGCATGCCGCTCGCGGAGCGTCAGGCGCGCCATCGCGACATGATGGTGCAGTTGCGCGAGAACAATGTGTCGGTGTGGCGCGATAACTTCATGCGCGATTTGCAGGGCGTCGCTGGTGCAAAGAGCACCCGAAGCGGGAAGGCGCGCGCCGTGTCGGGGAGAAAGGCGGCGCGCGAAACTCAGGCCGGGTAGGTTGCGTTCGAGCCTGCTTGCAGCGCGTGTAAAAGAAAAAGCCGCTCGAGAGCGGCTTTTTCTTTTGGCGGTGACGGCTCGCGGCTCGAAGCCTGCCGCGCGGGTTCAGACCACGTGCTGTTCGTCGACCTTCTTGCCGCCGATGTGCAGCGTGTGGCCCTTGCCATACTGCTTGGTGAGCAGATCGCGATACAGGCCGGGACGCTGGCGCAGTTCTTCCGGGCTGCCGTCGTCGATGACCTTGCCGGCGCTCATCACGATGATCCGGTCGAAGTTGTTCAGCGTCGACAGACGGTGCGCGATCGCGACCACCGTGCGGCCGACCATCAGCCGGTCGAGCGCCTTCTGGATCGCTTCTTCCGACGCGCTGTCGAGCGCCGAGGTGGCTTCGTCGAGCAGCAGGATCGGCGCGTTCTTCAAAATTGCGCGTGCAATCGCGATACGCTGACGCTGGCCGCCCGATAGCTTCACGCCGCGGTCGCCGACGATCGTGTCGTAGCCTTCCGGCATGGCCTCGATGAAGTCCGCGCAGCGCGCCTCGCGCGCGGCCGCGAGCACTTCTTCGCGGCTCGCCTCCGGGCGCCCGTAGGCGATGTTCTCGTACACCGTGCGATGGAACAGGGAGATGTCCTGCGGGACCAGCGCGATCGTGTGGCGCAGGCTGTCCTGCGTGATCGTGGCGATGTCCTGGCCGTCGATCCTGATCGCGCCGCCTTGCGTCTCGTAGAAACGCTGCAGCAGCGCCAGCACGGTGGATTTGCCCGCGCCCGACTTGCCGATCAGGCCGACGCGCTGGCCGGGTTCGATATGCAGGTCGAAGTGATCGAGAATCGGGCGGCGGCGCGGGTAAGCGAACGTCACGCTTTCGAAATCGATGCGGCCGCCTTGCGGCACGAGTTCGGTCGCACCGTCGCGATCCGGCATGCCGTGCGGCTCCAGCAGCGTGCGCACGGCCTCAGCGAGACGCGCCACATGCTGCGTGACGTCGACGAGCGCCACGGCCAGATCGCGCGTGCCGTGCAGGATCGTGAAACCGAGCGAGCTGACGAGCACGATGTCGCCCGAGGTCGCCTTGCCTTGATCCCATAGCCAGAGCGCCCAGCCCAGCAGGCCCGCCGACAGCAGCGCGGTGATCACCGCGTGCAGCAGACGCAACTTTTCCAGATACAGCAGGCTCTGCTGGCGCGCGTCCATCTCGGCCTTGACCGTTGCGCCGAACCGCTGCTGCTCGCGAAACGTCATGCCGAAGGCGCGCACGAGGCCCATGTTGCTGATCACGTCGACCAGCTCGCCGTCCACCGACGCCGCCTTGGTGGCGAAATGGTGATGGCGCGCCGAGCCGCGGCCGGCCAGCTTGTACAGCACGACCGACAGAATGGCCGAGCACAGCATCAGGCCACAGGCCATCAGCGGATTCACCGCGATGATCATGACGATCGCGCCGAGCACCGCGATGCACGGCGGCAGCACGTTCCACGCGGTGGTGTTCTCCGCCGTGTAGACCGCGTTCGAGGTCGCCGTGATCCGGCTGGCGAGCATGCCCGGCTGCTTCTCGGAGTAGTACGTTGGCGAGTGTCCGCTCAGATACTGAAACAGGTCGCGCCGCAGGTCGCCGGTCACGGCGACGAACGTATGCGCGGCGACCCAGCCGCCGACCCGCCACAGCATGTTGTCGGCGGCGATCAGGCCGACCAGGATGGCGAACGCCCCCCACAGCGGGCCGGGATGATGCCGGCCTTCGCCGAGCACGTCGATCAGGTGTTTAATCGCGTATTGCGAAGCGAGCGCACAGCCCACGGCCGCAAACACGCTGCACAGGACGATCGCATGCGCGAGCGGATGTCGGCGGATAAAGCGGAAAAGGAACGCAAGAGGCCGGTGCGCATAGCTCGCGAGCTTTGCGTTCTGGGCATTACGCTGGGCGATGGTTAAATGTTCCAATTGATCGTGAGGTCGATGTGTTTCGGGTTGTGCATGCAAAGCGTAGGCCACATGGAAAAGGTTCGCCGCGAAGCCGATGCTTCGCATTGTAAACATGCAAAAGCGATTGCGCCCTGTGTATCCGGGCCTTGGCGCGATTGATTTCGCGATAGACGTCCGCGACCTACTGCTACTCGACCCGTTCATGGGGTCAGGGTTCACGCAGGCTGCGGAACTTTTAGGGATATAATTACAAACTGCATTCAACCGCGATGCGGCATTTCTTCAACGCTTGCCGGCAAAGTTGACGCAAGAGCTTACGACGCCACCTCGGCGGTCCATGCCGCAAGCCAGTTGCCACTGTAGAACTGTCTTAGAAAACAAGGGTTTGCAAAGTGTTTCGCCTTTGTAACAACGTAAAGACTTTGAAATGTTGTGGTGCAGCGAGAATGCCGGCATTGATAATGCATGCTCTGTAGGCCCGTCGAATTTTCTGACAGTTTGTCAACGTAGGTGTCATGTGTGCGTTTACCGGCACATGCGCAGACATTGATCACTGGTCTGGGCTCACTACCCAAGCGATCCATCGCAGGATTTCTCGAAAGAATCAGGCCCGCGCCGGCATGTTCCGGCCAGACTGCCCTGGCGAGCAAGCGAGTCGCTTTTACCAAACGCAGTACTTTTGCCTGATTTTTTACGAGGAGTTCTTCATATGCGAATCGCTCAAATCGCTCCGTTGCACGAGGCGGTTCCTCCCAAGCTGTACGGTGGTACGGAACGCGTGGTGTCCTATCTGACTGAAGCTTTGGTCGAGCAGGGGCACGACGTCACGCTCTTTGCGAGCGGCGATTCGCAAACCTCGGCGAAACTCGAAGCCTTCTGGCCGCAGGCGCTGCGCCTCGACCCGACCATCCGCGACGTGATGGCGCCGCACATGCTGCTGCTCGAAGAAGTGCGCCGCCGCGCGGACGAATTCGACGTGCTGCATTTCCACATCGACTACTATCCGTTCTCGCTGTTCGCGCGCCAGCCGGTGCCGTTCCTGACCACGCTGCACGGCCGTCTCGATCTGCCGGAACTGCAGCCGATCTTCAATACGTTCAGCGACGTGCCGGTGGTGTCGATTTCGGACAACCAGCGCATTCCGCTGCAACAGGCGAACTGGCTGCAAACCGTCTATCACGGCCTGCCGGAAAACGTGCTCACGCCGATCGCCAACGTCGAGCCGGGCTACCTCGCTTTCCTCGGCCGCGTCTCGCCGGAGAAGGGCCTCGACCGCGCGATCCGCATCGCCGGCCAGGCAGGCATGAAACTCAAGGTCGCCGCCAAGATCGACAAGGCCGACCGCGCCTATTACGAAGAAGTGATCAAGCCGCTGATGGCGCTCCCGCACGTCGAGTACATCGGCGAAATCGGCGAAGCCGAAAAGCGTGAGTTCCTCGGCAACGCGCATGCACTGGTGTTCCCGATCGACTGGCCGGAGCCCTTCGGTCTGGTCATGATCGAAGCGATGGCGTGCGGTACGCCGGCGATCGCGTTTAACCGCGGTTCGGTGCCGGAAGTGATCGAAAACGGCGTGTCGGGCTTCGTCGTCGAAGACGAAATCAGCGCGGTCGCCGCGGTCAAGCGTCTGCACACGCTGTCGCGCGCCGGTGTGCGCAAGGCGTTCGAGTCGCGCTTCTCGTCGAAGGTGATGGCGAAGAACTACGTCGCCACCTACGAAGAACTGCTGCGCCAGAAGCATCGCACCGTGCTGCGCGAAGTCAACGCCAGCTAATCGACGTGATGCGCGGCAGGTAAGAAAGTCGCATCGGCTCGAGGAGCGCTTTCAGGCGCTCCGGCGGCCGCCAGCAACGCCCCGTGCGGCACTTGCCCACGGGGCGTTGTTGCAGGCGCGCCGCGTTTTTCTTAATCAGCGGACGAAAGTGCGGGTTTCGGCCGGTAAGAATGAGCCACTCTCCGTAATATCCCTATAATGGCCCTGCCGCAAATTTGGCTGCGGCGCCGCCGACGACAGGAGGATGCCTTGCCGAGAACGAAAGAGACGCGTGCGAACGCGGCGCCTGGCGCCGGAACGATTTTCGCGTTGCGCGCCATCGGTCTCGTGATCCTTGCTCGCTGGCTTTTTTCGATGGCGGACCTGGATGCCGGCGCGTCGCTGCTGGCCATGCTGTCCTCGCCGTGGGCGTGCATCAACCTCGTTTTCCTGTTCCTGCTGATCTTCCTGCCGGGCGCGCGCGCCGTGGCCGAGCGCCCGTTTCACCCGCTGCCGCAATGGCTGCGGCAGGCGCTGCGTCTGTTCGCTTTCCTCGGGTTCCTGTTTGCGGTCTGGTCGGTCGGCGCGTTTACCGCGAGCGCCGGCTGGCGGCGTGCCGCCAACGCGGTGGCAGCTTCCAACGGCTGGTTGTTGGCCGCGCCGGCGCTGTATGCGGCCGTGCTGTGGATCTGCCGGCCGCGCGCGCTATGGCGCACCAATATCGCCGCGCGCCGTTTCGCGATCGGCCGCTATGCGGTCGCGCTCGATCCGGTCACGCGGACGGTGATCGTGTGGGCGGAGCGTCGCAAGGTGGGACAGTACGACGCGCGCGAATTGTCCGTGCGCTGGGCGACCGGGCAGGGCGTGCGAACGACGCCGACGCCCACTCCCACGGTCGCGTTCGGCACCGCAGGCGAGCCGGCAGGGTCCGGCGCGTCGCTGGGCTCGGCCGCTGCGCCGTCGCTGGCGCACGGCGCCTTTGGGCGCCGTCCGAAGATCGAGTTGCTGTGGGATTCGCCGGCCGCCGCGGGGCACAACCGGCAAACCGTATTCCGCACCGCGCTGACGACCGAAGGCGATCGCGTCGCCGCCCGCGCGCTTGACACATCCTTGCAGCAGGTCTGAGTCTGCCGATTTGTGCAGTCGGCCACACCCCGTGGCCGAAGCAGGCGTTGTAGATTGAGCCGTAGTCGATAATGAAGTCATGGCGCCCGGCGCTTCAGCGCGGGCGAGTGAGACACACAACGATCGTATCGCGTCCTTTGCAGGAGTCGCTATGCTGGTTCGCTGGTTGATTGCCGCCATCCATCTGCTTGCTTATGGCTTCGCGCTCGCGTCGATTCTGCGGCGCACGTGGGCGCTCCGCCGCGCCACCGTACCTGCCGCGCTGCGCTCCGTGTTCCGGGCGGATACAGGGTGGGGCATCTCGGCCTTGGTGCTGATCGTCACCGGATTGATGCGCGCTTTCGGCGGTTTCGAAAAGGGCACCGACTACTATCTCCACGAGCCGCTCTTTCATCTCAAGATGACGCTGCTCGTGATTATTCTCATCCTCGAAGTCCCGTCGATGCTCGCGCTGATGCGCTGGCGCGCCGCGATCAGGAAAGGCGCGGCGCCGGATCTGCGCAAGGCGCGCTCTTACGCACGCTATAGCGTGATACAGACGATTTTGATGGTGCTGATGGTGTTTGCGGCGACAGGGATGGCGCGTGGTGTGGGGTTGCCTGCGGGCGTGGTTTAACTCCGGCGCGGGCGCGTTGGCGTTTGGGCGGTTGGTGCTGACCAGCCGCTTGCGCTTACGCGCTTGAACCTACGCTCGCGCTCGTAAAAAATGGGCGGTGGAACGCCAACCGAAAGCGCCGCCAGCATACTAGCGGTTTCCAGTTGACCTTCCACGCGCCCCCTTCAAATCACTTCCCGACCAGCAAGCTGGAATCGTCGGTCCGGTTCGCGTTCGGCCGCGCGGCCCGAGTCGTCGTGAGTTCCGGCTCACCCAGCCCCTTGATCAGCTCCAGCGCCTGACGCTCGAACAACCGCCGGTACAGGCCGTTCTCGAGCCTGATGAGCGCTTCGTGGCTGCCTTCCTCGATTACCTTGCCCTTATCCAGCACCAGCAGCCGGTCCAGCGCACGCACGGTGGAAAGACGGTGCGCCACCACCAGCGTAGTGCGGCCCATCATCAGCCGCTCCATGGCCTGCTGGATCAGCACTTCGCTTTCGCTGTCGAGGCTCGACGTCGCTTCGTCCAGAATCAGGATCGGAGCGTCGGCGAGAAACGCCCGCGCGATGGCGACGCGCTGACGTTCGCCGCCCGAGAGCTTGACGCCGCGTTCACCGACCAGCGTGTCATAGCCATTGGGCAGCGCTGCGATGAAGTCGTGCGCGCTCGCGAGCTTCGCGGCGCGCTCGATCTCGGCGCGGCTCGCACCGGGCCGCGCATACGCGATGTTCTCGGCGAGCGAGCGGTGAAACAGCACCGGCTCCTGCTGAACGATCGCGATCTGGCTGCGCAACGACGCTTGCCGCACCCGGGCGATGTCCTGACCGTCGATCGTGATCCGGCCTTCCGAAATGTCGTAGAGGCGCTGGATCAGCTTGATGAACGTCGTCTTCCCCGAGCCCGAATGCCCGACCAATCCGACGCGTTCGCCCGGCGCGATGCGCACGGAGAAGTTGTCGTAAAGCGGCTGGCCGTTCGTTCCGTAGTGGAAGGTCACGTGCTCGAAACGGATCTCGCCTTTGCCGATCGCGATCGGACCCGCGCCGGCACGGTCTTCGATACCCAGCGGCTGGCTCTCCAGCGACACCAGTTCCTCCATGTCGTTGACCGAGCGTTGCAGGTTGCGGATGTGCATGCCCACGTCGCGCAGATAGCCTTGCAGCATGAAGAACATGGTCAGCGCGAACGTGATGTCGCCGACGCCGGCTTCGCCGCGCGCCCACAGCAGCAGCGCGGCGCCGAGGATCGCGGCCTGGATCGCCACCAGCATGCCGCCCTGGACGCCGCCGTTGATCGTGCCGCGCATCCATGTGCGGCGTGTGCGGTGCCGCCACTTGCCGATCACGCGCGACAGCAGCACTTCTTCACGCTCTTCCGCGCCGAACGCCTTGACCACGCCGTTGCAGCTGACCGCGTCGGCGAGCGCGCCGCCCATGCGCGTGTCCCACGCATTCGCGAGGCGCGCGGCCGGCGCGACAAAGCCGAGCGACATGGCCACGGTCACCGCGATATACAGCACCGAGCCGATGCCGACGACCGCGCCCATCATCGGCCAGCGCCAGCCGAGCAGAACCGTCGCGCCGACCAGCATCACGAGCGACGGCAACAGGGCGATCAGCAGCGTGTCGTTGAGCAGGTCGAGCGCCCACATGCCGCGGGTGATCTTGCGCACCGTCGAGCCGGCGAAGCTGTTGGCGTGCCAGTCGGTCGAAAAGCGCTGCACGCGATGAAACGCATTCGCGGCGATCTCGCTCATCATCTTGAGCGTGAGCCGGATGATGTTGAAGTACACGCCTTGCCGCAGCAGCGTGGCGCCGAGGCCGAGCGCGCCCAGCACGCAGAAGGCCGTGACCGCCGCATGCCAGGCGACGGCGTCGCTGGCCGCGCCGGATGCGATCGCATCGACGAGGCGTCCGGCGAACATCGGCGTGAGTACGTCGGCCAACGCCGAGAGCAGCACCAGCGCTGTAATGACGACGATGCGCCAGGGCTGCTGCGCCCAGTGACGGAAGGTAAAGCCGAGGACATCTTTGAAGGCTTGTCCACGAAAGTCGAGTTTTTTTCTGGTCATTTGCCACGACCCGGTGGCGCATGAGCGCACCGAGGTTCCAGTCAGAAGCGAAAGGACGAGACAGTCAAAACGCGCCGGAATGCACCGGCGATTGAATTGCGGACTGTCTGGGAATTGCGCGGAGTGCCTTTTCAGGCGACGCCACGTGAACGGCGATCAGGCGACTTAATCGAACGGATTAAGATCGCGAAACCGCTCGCGAGACCATGCCGGGGACGGCGATACGCATTGCAAACATGTGGCGCCTCCCTATGGTCGAATGAAGTGAAGAAAATTGACGGGGCGAATGCCCGAGCGCCAACTATAGCAGCAGTATCTGGCGTCCGCAAACGTACGAAGATCCGGAGTTGACGCCCGAGGCGGACGTTGAGAGCCGGAATCTGCCTGGCATTCCGTACGGTTTCCGAACGCCGAATCACGAAATGAAAAAGGGCTCACGCATTTCTACGTGAGCCCTTTAGTCTTCGGTGATCGACACACCAAAATTCTGGTGGGTAGTACTGGGATCGAACCAGTGACCCCTGCCGTGTGAAGGCAGTGCTCTACCGCTGAGCTAACCACCCGAAGAGAGCCGAATTATGTCAGGGATTTTCGGCCTCGTCCAGTACTTTTTAAGCGGTTTGCTCATCCGCGGCGGGCGCAGGTTCGAGGCGCCACACGCTCGTGCCCTTGATCGCCTTGTCGAGACCGTCGAGCACCGCCTGGTGCGCAGCAAGTTCGTCGTCGCTGGCGGCGATCACGACCAGATCCAGCGAACTGATCGCGATGCGCGGCGCGTGCGCATCGCCACCGGCATGCGACTCGCCGAGCATGTCGATGACGAGGCTTTCCTGGCCGCGCGTCATCGCCAGATAGACTTCGGCGAGCAGTTCCGAGTCGAGCAGGGCGCCGTGCAGCGTACGGTGCGCGTTGCTGATGCCGAAGCGGTCGCACAGCGCGTCGAGTGAATTGCGCTTGCCGGGGAACATCTGCTTGGCGCGCGCCAGCGTGTCGATGATTTCGCCACAGTAGGTGCTCACCTGCGGCAAGCCCAGCAACGCGAACTCGACGTCGAGAAAGCCGATGTCGAACGGTGCGTTGTGAATGATCAGGTCCGCGCCCTGGATGAAGTCGCGGAACTGGTCGGCGATCTCGCCGAACTTCGGCTTGTCGCTCAGAAATTCGGTGGTCAGGCCATGAACGGCCAAGGCGCCCGGATCGCTGTCGCGTTCCGGGTTGATGTAGAAGTGCAGGTTGTTGCCGGTGAGCCGGCGGTTCACCAGCTCGACACAGCCGAGTTCGAGAATCCGGTCGCCGGTGCGGGCATTCAGGCCGGTGGTTTCGGTATCGAGGATGAGTTGACGCATGTCGGATTAGCCTGCCAAAGATAATTGCAGCAAAAAAATGGCGCGCGCGGTTAGCCGGCGCGGCCGTCGCAGCAGGAATTACATCTGCGCGAGTGACGCGACGCCGCGATTGGCCAGCTGGTCGGCGCGCTCGTTCTCCGGGTGGCCGTTGTGCCCACGCACCCAGCGCCACTCGATTTCGTGTTGCGCAACGAGCGCATCGAGCCGCTTCCACAAGTCGGCGTTCTTGACCGGCTGCTTCGCGGCGGTGATCCAGCCTTTCTTCTTCCAGCCGTGGATCCACTCGCTGATGCCTTTCTGCACGTATTGCGAGTCGGTGTGCACGACCGCCTTGCAGGGCCGCTTCAGCGCTTCGAGCGCGGCGATCACGCCCATCAGCTCCATGCGGTTGTTGGTGGTGTTGGCTTCGCCGCCGAACAGTTCTTTTTCCTGGTCGCCGAAGCGCAGCAACGCGCCCCAGCCGCCGGGGCCGGGGTTGCCCTTGCAGGCGCCGTCGGTATAAATGTCGATGAGATCGGAAGTCATTGAGTGTGGTTGCGTGTATTCGGTGTGGCGGCGGGCGCGAGGCCCGCGGCGAGGACGGGTTTCTTCACTTTCAGCGGCCCGACGAGACGCATGCCGCGCACGCGCTTGATCGCCTTGATCATGTAGGTGGCGCCGAAAATCGGCCACCAGCGGTCGCCGGCGGCTTCCATGAAACCGTAGCGGGCGAGCCATTGTTCGCTGCCAAGCGGCGGACGATAGCAGCCGAAGCGCCCGCGTTCAAGGTCGAAGCCCAGCAGCTTGATCCAGTCTTTCAGCCGGGTGAAGGCGATCAGGTCGACGGCCGCCGGCACGAAAGGCCGGCCGGTCATCTTGCCGACCGATTGCCGCGCGCCCCAGAGCGACAGCGAATTGAAGCCGAGAATGATCAACTGGCCTTCGGGCATCAGCACGCGCTCGGCTTCGCGCAGCAGACGGTGCGGGTCGCTCGTGAATTCCAGCGTGTGCGGCATCACGATCAGATCGACGCTTTGCGCCTCGAACGGCAGGTCCAGCAGGTCGCACCATACGGCACTGCGTCCGGCCGGCGCCGGCAGGCCCGCGAGTGCGCCTTGCGCCGCGCCGCTGCCCGAATTGCTGCTCGAACCGTTGCGATTGCCATTGCCAACGTGCCCCGCGCCGCGCGGAAAAGCATACGGCGCGCTCGCCCCGCTCGCGGCGTCGAGCACGAGTCCGCGGCACGGCATGCGGTTCTCGCGCAGCGCGTCGAGTTGCGGCAGGCCGAGTTGCAGCGCATGGTAACCGAACACGTCCGACACCACGCGGTCGAGTTGGGTTTGCTCCCATTCGAGTACGTATCGGCCAGGTGGCGAGTCGGTCCAGGCGGGCCAGTCTATAATCGCTCGGTCAGTCATATCAAAGAATGCGTCGCCTATGAATGCGCTCGAGTACGTACCGGTCCCGGCGTTTGATGACAATTACATCTGGGTCGTTTCCGACGGACACCACGCGGCGGTCGTCGATCCGGGTGAGGCCGCCCCCGTAAAAGCCTATCTGGCGAAACGGGGCTGGCGGTTGAGCGCTATTTTACTCACGCACCATCATCAAGACCACGTCGGCGGGGTGGCCGATCTGCTGAATGGCCAGGCCGTGCCCGTCTACGGCCCCGCCGGTGAAGCGATCGAGCATCTCACGCGCCGTCTGAAAAATGGCGATCATGTGTCGATTGCGGCGCCCGCGCTCGAATTGAGCGTACTCGACGTGCCGGGTCACACGAGCGGCCACATCGCCTATTTCCAGGCGGCCGACCCGCAAGGCACGCCGCACGTGTTTTGTGGCGACACGCTGTTCGCCTGCGGTTGCGGCCGGCTGTTCGAAGGCACGCCGAAGCAGATGCTCGCCTCGCTGGATGCGCTCGCCGCGCTGCCCGGCGCGACCGAGGTTCACTGCGCGCACGAGTACACGCTGTCGAATATCCGCTTCGCGCTCGCGTGCGAGCCGGGCAACGCCGAACTGCAGGCCTGGCGGGACAAAGCGAGCGAACTGCGCGCGCGCGACGTGCCCACGCTGCCCACCACGATCGCCCATGAACGCGCCGTGAATCCGTTTTTGCGCGCCGGCGATCCAGCGGTGCAGGCGAGCTTGCGGGAACAGTTGCACGAGAAGGTGCCGGATCGATTGACGGCCTTTACTTTGATGCGCGAATGGAAAAACCGCTTCCGGTGACCCGATCTCAGGAAGGGTATTCCTCACGCGATGAATCGGAAAAATTCGCCAAGCCCAAGATTTACTTGATTTTTTCGTAATTTTCCGATTGACGTAAACGTTGCCGTTTCGTACTATCGGCTGCAAATTCCAGCCCTTGTGGAAGCCGAGACGTTCATGCGATTTATCTTTAGTGCGTTGCTGGTCCTGACGCTCGCCGCTTGCGCGAGCCAGGGACCGACGACGAGTATTCCGAACACCGCAACAAGCCCCGCCAGTCAGCAAGCCGTAGCCGACGCCCTTCGCAAGACAGCCACCGCCAAAGAGACGATCAACGTCGACCAGGGCTCCGTCACTCAGTTGACGAGCGCCGACGCCGACCTGTGGGGCCGTATTCGCCGTGGTTTCCAGATGCCGGACCTGCAAACCGACCTCGTCGACATGCAGGTCAACTGGTATGCGCAGCGTCCCGATTACGTGCAGCGCATGACCGAGCGCTCGCAGAAGTACCTGTACCACATCGTCGAAGAGCTCGAGGCGCGCCATATGCCGACCGAGCTCGCGTTGCTGCCGTTCATCGAATCGGCGTATAGCCCGCAGGCTTTGTCGGTGGCGAAGGCGGCCGGCATGTGGCAGTTCATGCCGGGCACGGGCCGCACCTACAACCTCAAGCAGAACATGTGGCAGGACGAGCGCCGCGACGTGCTGGCCTCGACCAGCGCCGCGCTCGACTATCTGTCGCGTCTGCATGACATGTTCGGCGACTGGCAGTTGGCTCTCGCGGCGTACAACTGGGGCGAGGGCAACGTGCAGCGCGCGATTGCGCGCAACGAAGCGGCGGGCTTGCCCACCGACTATCTGAGCCTGCGCATGCCGAACGAGACGCGCAACTACGTGCCGAAACTGCAGGCGGTGAAGAACATCGTGATGAACCCGCAGATGTACGGGCTCACGCTGCCGTCCATTCCGAACCACCCGTATTTCGTGACGGTGACCACCTCGCACGACATCGACGTGGACATGGCTGCCAAGCTCTCGAATCTGTCCGCAGACGAATTCCGCTCGCTGAACCCGTCGTTCAGGAAGCCGGTGATTCTCGGCGCGACGCAGCCGCAGATCCTGCTGCCGTTCGACAACGCCAGCGCCTTCGAGCGCAATCTGAAGACGTACTCCGGCTCGCTGTCGTCGTGGACCACGTACACGGTCACCGAACGCGCGACACCCGCGGCGATCGCGCAGAAGATCAGTGTCGATGCCGACACGCTGATGGAAGTGAACAAGATTCCGGTCGGCATGCGTTTGAAACCCGGCTCCACAATCGTGGTGCCGCGCGGTTCGGACGACGACGAAGACATCAGCGCAGACGTGGCTGAAAGCGCCGTGCTGGCGATGGAGCCCGACGTCCCCGATACGCGCAAGATGCTGATCCGCGTGCGCCGTAATCAGTCGATGGCCGCCATCGCCGTGCGCTACGGCGTGTCGGTCGGCCAGTTGAAGGCATGGAACCGCACGCATCGCGACAGCGTGTCGCGCGGCCAGGTAATCGTGCTGCACGTGCCGGTCGGCAAGGCGATGCCGAGCGAGCCGGGTCCGGAGCGCATCGCGACCGACGTGCAAGGCGGCGGAGTCGAGAAGATCGGCACCCGCGTCGCAGACACGCGCAGTGATTCGCGCTACGATAAGAAGAAGGGTCGTGGCCGGACAGAGGTGGTGAAAGTCTCCGATCCGGTAGGCAAGGTCAGCAAGCCGACGGCATCCGGCGCCAATAAGGGCAAGGTGACCAAGGTGTCGGCTTCCACGTCCAGCAAGGCGTCGAAGGCTGCGGCAGAGAGCCGCCCGAAGACCGTGGCCAACGCGAAGAAGGGTAAGTAGACCAATAGCGGCTCACACGGTAGTGACCACATGCGTTGCGGGGGCAGCGCATGAATTGCGCTCCGATCACGCACCGTGCTTTTTCCAACGCCGTCACCTGTGGTGACGGCGTTTTTCATTGTGCAGATCATTTCGCGCAAAGCGAGCGCTTTTCCTTTATCTTTCGTGCTTCGCCCAAACCCATTCGGCCAGCCGCCTAATTCAAAGCTCATGTCGTCGACCCAGTTGCGCGTCTTTTTGCTGTTCTCCGCCGGGTATTTCGTTTCCTACGTGTTCCGCGGCGTCAATCTCGGCTTTGCGCCGTTCATAACGCACGATCTGGGTTTGTCGGCTGCGGATTTGGGCTTGCTCACCAGTCTTTATTTCCTCGGTTTCGCGGGCGCCCAGATTCCGGCCGGCGTGCTGCTGGACCACTACGGCGCGCGACGAGTCACGGCCGTCACGCTGCTGTTTGCGGCGCTCGGCATCTGGGTGTTCGGCGCCGCGCATAGCGTCGGCATGATGATGGTGGGGCGACTGCTGATCGGCGTCGGCGTTTCTGTCTGTCTTGGCGCCGCGTTCAAGGCATTGGCGCAGCACTTCGCCGCGGCGCGCCTGCCATTGATGAACGGTCTGGTGATGGCGATCGGCGGCTTCGGCGGCGTGATGGTTGGCTCGCCGCTGACGTGGGTCCTGACGTTCGCAAGCTGGCGCGTGGTCTGCATCGGACTGGGTTTGCTGACCGTGCTGGTCGCGTTGGCGCAGTGGACGCTCGCGCCGGACACGAAGGAAGCCCATCACCAGGCCAGTATCGGCGCCCAGTTCAAAGGCACGCTGCATATCCTGCGCAGTGCGGCGTTCTGGAAAGTCGCGTCGTTCTCGGTCGTCACGCAAGGCGTCTTTTACGCGATGCAGTCGCTTTGGGTCGGCGCGTGGCTGCGTGACGTGCAAGGCTTCGAGCCGCGCGAGGCCGCCGCGCTCGTGTCGATTCTCGGTTTCGCGATGATGGCCGGTTGCGTGGGCTTCGGCGCGGCGGCGCGCAGTCTCGAGCGGCGCGGCATCTCACTCCATGCGTTTTGCGGCATCGGCATGGCGCTGTACGTTCTGACGCAGTTGCTGATCATGTTCAAGGCGCCGCTGCCCGCGAGTCTGTTATGGGCGGCGTACGGGATTTTCGGCGGCACTGGCATTCTCAGCTACGCGGTCATGACCCGGCACTTCCCGGCGCAGATGATCGGCCGCGTGAATACCACACTGACGTTAATCATCTTCCTGCTGATTTTCGGCTTTCAGATCGGCGTCGGCGCGGTGCTGTCGCGTTGGCCGGCGAGCGGCGGCCATTATCCGGCGGCCGCGCATCTGACCGCGTGGGGCATTCTGGTCGCGCTGCAGGTGTTGAGCGCGATCTGGTACATATTGCCGGGCCGCAAGCTGGTTCGTCCGGCCGAAATCCCCGCCGAACAGGACGCTTGAGCCCGGCCGGTGCGCCGCTTCGTCGGTCGCGCCCCATCTGCCGGCACTATCCCGATTGGCGCTCATGGAAACGCCGCGGAGCGCCGTCCGCCCCTGCCGCAGCAAGGCTTTGAGCGATTTCGAGCCGCGCCGTCCCACGAGTCGAAGCCATCTCGGATTTGGAGGGAAGGGTAGTTTCACGCTATAATTCCAAGGTTTGAGCTTATCAACCCGCACCCTAGCGCCTACCTCTCCCATACCGTTCATCCGCCGCGCGCCACCGGCGTAGCAAGCAGGGCCCCGCCCCCAGCCGATCCGTCCACACAATGGACCCATCGCGCCTCTTGCAACGTCAACGGCAGTTCGCGAGCGAGTCTGCGCGCGCATCCCGGATGCGTTTCGCTGCGGCTCGCAGTCGGATAGACAGGTCGGCAACAGGGTGTTCCCCAAGGAGTCTCCCGTGTTGCCGTCATTTTCTCCCGCTCTGCTCGCGCTCGCCGACGGCACGGTCTTTCGTGGTTACTCGATCGGCGCCCCCGGGCACACCATCGGCGAAGTCGTGTTCAACACCGCTATCACCGGCTATCAGGAAATCCTGACTGACCCGAGCTACGCGCGCCAGATCGTGACCCTCACGTATCCGCATATCGGTAACGTCGGCGTGAACGCCGAAGACGTTGAAGCTACGAAAGTCCATGCCGCCGGCCTGATCATTCGCGATCTGCCGGTTCTCGCGTCGAACTTCCGCATGGAGCGCACGCTCTCGCAATATCTGCAGGACGAAGGCGTGGTCGCCATCGCCGGTCTCGACACCCGCATGCTGACGCGCGTTCTGCGCGATAAGGGCGCGCAGAACGGCGCGATCCTCGCCGGTTCGGACGACGAAGCCAAGGCCATCGAACTCGCACGCTCGTTCCCGGGCCTCTCGGGCATGGACCTGGCGAAGGTCGTGTCGACGAAGGAAACCTACGAGTGGACCCAGACCGAATGGCGTCTGGGTGAAGGCTACGGCACGCAGAAGGCGCCGAAGTATCGCGTGGTGGCGTTCGACTACGGCGTCAAATACAACATCCTGCGCATGCTGGCCGAACGCGGCTGCCACGTCACCGTGCTGCCGGCGCAAGCCAGCGCCGCTGACGCGCTCGCGCTCAATCCGGACGGCATCTTCCTGTCGAACGGCCCGGGCGACCCGGAACCGTGCGACTACGCGATTCGCGCCACGAAGGAGCTGATCGAGCGCGGCATTCCGACCTTCGGCATCTGTCTCGGCCATCAGATCATGGGCCTCGCGGTCGGCGCCAAAACCATGAAGATGAAGACCGGCCACCACGGCGCGAACCATCCGGTGAAAGATCTGGACGACGGCCGCGTGGTGATCACGTCGCAGAACCACGGTTTCGCGGTCGATGCCGACACGCTGCCCGCCAACGCCCGCGCCACGCACGTCTCGCTGTTCGACGGCACGCTGCAGGGCTTCGCGCTGACCGACAAGCCGGCGTTCTGCTTCCAGGGTCACCCGGAAGCATCGCCAGGTCCGCATGACATCGCCTATCTGTTCGATCGCTTCACGGCGTTGATGGATACGAAGAAGGCCGGCAAGACCGCAGCGGCATAAAGCGGCATACAAGTCTCGGAGGCGCGCGGCTCGCGCCGCGCTGCGGTGCGCGTCATCGACGCACACGCGACATACAGCGGCGCACGCGCGGCGAGCCGCACCAGACAGAGCAGAGCGCGCGCAACGTCACAGCGACGCGCGCCGACGGAAAGAATTCAGGAATACATTAGCGAGAGCGTTATGCCCAAGCGGACAGACATCAAGAGCATCCTCATCATCGGCGCGGGTCCGATCATCATCGGCCAGGCGTGCGAGTTCGATTACTCGGGCGCGCAGGCATGCAAGGCGCTGCGTGAGGAAGGCTACAAGGTCATTCTCGTCAACAGCAATCCGGCGACGATCATGACCGACCCAAACACGGCCGACGTGACCTACATCGAGCCGATCACGTGGGAAGTGGTCGAGCGCATCATCGCGAAGGAGCGCCCCGACGCGATCCTGCCGACGATGGGCGGTCAGACCGCGCTGAACTGCGCGCTCGATCTGCACGCGCACGGCGTGTTGGAGAAGTACAAGGTCGAGCTGATCGGCGCATCGCCGGAAGCGATCGACAAGGCGGAAGACCGCCAGAAGTTCAAGGACGCGATGACCAAGATCGGCCTCGGTTCGGCCAAATCGGGCACCGCGCATTCCATGGAAGAAGCGCTCCAGGTGCAGGCCGAGATCGCTGCGCAAACGGGCAGCGGCGGCTATCCGGTCGTGATCCGTCCGTCGTTCACGCTGGGCGGTTCGGGCGGCGGCATCGCGTATAACCGCGACGAGTTCGAAGAGATCTGCAAGCGCGGTCTCGATCTGTCGCCCACGCGCGAGTTGCTGATCGAAGAGTCGCTGCTCGGCTGGAAAGAGTACGAGATGGAAGTGGTCCGCGACAAGAAGGACAACTGCATCATCGTTTGCTCGATCGAAAACCTGGACCCGATGGGCATCCACACCGGCGACTCGATCACCGTCGCGCCGGCGCAAACGCTCACCGACAAGGAATATCAGGTCCTGCGTAACGCATCGCTCGCGGTGCTGCGCGAGATCGGCGTCGATACCGGCGGTTCGAACGTGCAGTTCTCGATCAATCCGAAAGACGGCCGGATGATCGTGATCGAAATGAACCCGCGCGTGTCGCGCTCGTCGGCATTGGCGTCGAAGGCAACCGGTTTCCCGATCGCCAAGGTCGCGGCCAAGCTCGCCGTCGGCTATACGCTGGATGAGTTGAAGAACGAAATCACCGGCGGTCAAACGCCGGCATCGTTCGAGCCGACCATCGACTACGTCGTCACCAAGATTCCGCGTTTCGCGTTCGAAAAATTCCGCGAAGCCGATTCACGCCTGACCACGCAGATGAAGTCGGTCGGCGAAGTGATGGCGATTGGCCGCACCTTCCAGGAGTCGTTCCAGAAGGCGCTGCGCGGTCTGGAAGTCGGCGTCGACGGTCTGGACGAAAAGACCGATAACCGCGACGAGATCATCCGCGAGATCGGCGAAGCCGGTCCGGATCGCATCTGGTACGTGGGCGACGCGTTCCGTGTCGGCATGACGGCCGAAGAGATTTTCGAAGAAACCTCGATCGACCCGTGGTTCCTCGCGCAGATCGAACAGATCATCCTGAAGGAAAAGGCGCTGGCAGGCCGCACGCTCGCGAGCCTCTCGAAGGAAGAGCTGAAGTATCTGAAGCAAAGCGGCTTCTCGGATCGCCGTCTTGCCAGGCTGCTCGGCGCGAAGCCTGCGGAAGTGCGTCAACGCCGTATCGAGTTGAACGTGCGCCCGGTGTACAAGCGCGTCGACACCTGCGCGGCCGAGTTCGCCACGAAAACCGCCTACATGTACTCGACCTACGAGGAAGAGTGCGAGGCGAACCCGACCAACAACAAGAAGATCATGGTGCTGGGCGGCGGCCCGAACCGGATCGGCCAGGGCATCGAGTTCGACTACTGCTGCGTGCACGCCGCGCTCGCCATGCGCGAAGACGGCTACGAAACGATCATGGTCAACTGCAACCCTGAAACCGTTTCGACCGACTACGATACGTCCGATCGTCTGTACTTCGAATCGCTGACGCTCGAAGACGTGCTCGAAATCGTCGACAAGGAAAAGCCGGTCGGCGTGATCGTGCAATACGGCGGCCAGACGCCGCTGAAGCTCGCGCTCGATCTCGAAGCGAACGGTGTGCCGATCGTCGGCACGTCGCCTGACATGATCGACGCCGCCGAAGACCGCGAGCGTTTCCAGAAGCTGCTACAAGACCTCGGCCTGCGTCAGCCGCCGAACCGCACCGCGCGCGCCGAAGACGAAGCGCTCAAGCTCGCCGACGAAATCGGCTATCCGCTGGTGGTGCGTCCGTCGTATGTGCTCGGCGGCCGCGCGATGGAAATCGTCCACGAGCCGCGCGACCTCGAGCGCTATATGCGCGAGGCCGTGAAGGTGTCGAACGATTCGCCGGTGCTGCTCGACCGCTTCCTGAACGACGCGATCGAATGCGACGTGGATTGCATCTCCGACGGCGAAGCCGTGTTCATCGGCGGCGTGATGGAACACATCGAACAGGCCGGTGTGCACTCGGGCGACTCGGCGTGCTCGCTGCCGCCGTATTCGCTGTCGAAGGAAACCGTGGCCGAGTTGAAGCGCCAGACCGGCGCGATGGCGAAAGCGCTGAACGTGATCGGCCTGATGAACGTGCAGTTCGCGATTCAGCAGGTGCCGCAGGCAGACGGCTCGAAAGAAGACGTGATCTACGTGCTCGAAGTGAATCCGCGCGCCTCGCGCACGGTGCCGTACGTGTCGAAGGCGACGAGCCTGCCGCTCGCGAAGATCGCGGCGCGTGCGATGGTCGGTCAGACGCTCGCGCAGCAAGGCGTGACGAAGGAAATCGATCCGCCGTATTTCAGCGTGAAGGAAGCCGTGTTCCCGTTCGTCAAGTTCCCCGCAGTCGATCCGGTGCTCGGACCGGAAATGCGTTCGACCGGCGAAGTGATGGGCGTGGGCGAGACGTTCGGCGAAGCGCTGTTCAAGTCGCAACTCGCGGCGGGTTCGCGTCTGCCGGAGTCGGGCACGGTGCTGTTGACCGTGATGGACGCGGACAAGCCGAAGGCCGTCGAAGTCGCGCGCATGCTGCACGAACTCGGCTATCCGATCGTTGCGACCAAGGGCACGGCCGCCGCGATCGAAGCGGCCGGCGTGCCGGTGAAGGTCGTCAACAAGGTGAAGGATGGCCGTCCGCACATCGTCGACATGATCAAGAACGGCGAAATCGCGCTGGTCTTCACGACCGTCGACGAGACCCGCGCCGCGATCGCCGACTCGCGCTCGATCCGCATGAGCGCGCAGGCGAACAAGGTCACGTACTACACGACCATGTCGGGTGCGCGTGCTGCCGTCGAAGGTTTGCGCTATTTGAAGGACCTGGAAGTCTATGATTTACAAGGCCTCCACGCTCGCCTAAACTAAGGCTTCGAATACCTGTCCAAGATGTAAGTGCCGCGGTTAAGCGGCGTTCCGCAGGTGCTTGGCGCCGAGCTTTGCTCAGCGCTCTGGCCCCGGCGGAATGCACTTAACCGCGGTGATTTTTTTTACGGCTGTTTTTTGCATAGAGTTGTTTATGAGCACTGTTCCATTGACGAAGCGCGGCGCGGAAATGTTGCGCGATGAATTGCAGCGCCTGAAATCGGTTGAGCGTCCTTCGGTGATCAATTCGATCGCGGAAGCGCGTGCCCAGGGCGATCTGTCGGAAAACGCGGAATACGACGCGGCGAAGGAAAAGCAGGGCTTTATCGAAGGCCGGATTGCTGAAATCGAATCAAAGCTGGCCGGCGCGCAGGTGATCGACCCGGCGGCGGTGGAAGCGGACGGTCGCGTGGTGTTCGGCGCGACGGTGGAACTGGAAGATCTGGACTCGGGTGCGTCCGTCAAATATCAGATCGTCGGCGACGACGAAGCGGACATCGACCATGGTTTGATCTCGATCAGTTCGCCGATCGCGCGCGCCCTGATCGGCAAGTCGGAAGGCGACGTTGCATCGGTGCAGGCACCGGGCGGCGTGCGCGAATACGAAATCATCGCGGTTAGCTACGTTTGAAGGCGGTTCCGGTGTCCCAGATGCCGCATCGATTTTTCCGTTTGTTGACGGTGGTGTGGGTCGGTAGTCTGCTGACTATCGGCTATGCCGTCGCACCCGTGCTGTTCACGTCGCTCGACCGGATGACGGCGGGCGCGGTGGCGGCGCAACTGTTTCGCATTGAAGGCGTGCTGGGTGCGGTGTGCGGCATTTTGCTGCTCGGTCTCGCGAATGTGCTGGTTCGGCGCGGCAGCGATGCGTATCGCCGTTTGCGCTGGCTGATTGCCGGCATGCTGGTGTGCGTGCTGGTCGGTTACTTCGCGTTGCAGCCGTTTATGAATGCAATGCGCATTGCCGCGCTAGAAGCGGGCAGCGATGTCGGACACTCGGTTTATGCGACACGCTTCGGCATTCTGCACGGCGTCTCGAGTCTGTTCTATCTGATCGAAAGCCTGCTGGGCGTGGCGCTGGTGTGGAAACTGCCTGCCGGCGCAGGCGTTGTGCCGGCGGAGCAGGGTGCTCGCGGCACGGCGGGGAAGGTCGCCGGCTGAGGCAATCCGCTGAACTGCTTTGCGGCGCCTGAGCGTGCAAGCTGACGCAGCGAGCTTGATAGGCAACGTTGGGCTTTCGGGTCTTGATCACGTAGCCCACGTCAAGGTGCGGACGCCGCCCGCACCTCTCATCATTCGCTTATTTCGACGACTGATGCGAGCGCTTCGCGCTGGTCTGGCGCTTCTTGGCGCGCTTGATATTGCCGCCTTGCGTCACGCGTTCATTGCCGCGTACCACGACCGCTTTGGCCTTGGGTTTGCGCATCGGGATTTCGCTGGGCTTCACGACCGTCACCACGCGTGGCGCGCGGCCTTTACCCGGTTTGGCTTCCACGGCGGCTTCGCGAGCGCTCGGCAGCGCGCCGCGTTTGGTCTTCACCGCCGGCTGCGCGGCTTCCGGCTTCCAGATCACCAGCAGCTTGCCGATATGCTGGATCGGCGCGGCGTTCAGCTTGTCGCAGATTTCTTCATAGATCGCGATGCGCTCTTCGCGTTCGTCGCCGAACACGCGGATTTTGATGAGCTGATGAGCACCAAGGTGGACCTTGATCTCGGAGAGCACAGCGTCGGTCAAGCCTTCGGCGCCGACGAGCACGACCGGTTTGAGCGCATGTGCCTGGGAGCGCAACTCGGCGCGTTGGTCGGAAGAGACTTTGAGGGCGGGCATGGAAAGTGGGAGACTCGACTAAAATGGCGGCACCTGCATTTCCGAGAGATTCGGCCAATTGCGCAGGGCGGCGCGTCAGAACAACAGAATCGCGGATGACTGCCAGTTTTTGGCGGTGTCCGCGCGAATTAACCGCGTATTATCCCCTAAAGCGTGTCATAACGCAGCAAGAGTTCAACGCTTAATGGCAAAAAACAAGTTCAACACGGCGTGGTTGCATGATCACATCAACGACCCGTACGTAAAAATGGCGCAGCGGGAGGGCTATCGTGCCCGCGCGGCCTACAAGCTCAAGGAGATCGACGAGCAGGACAAGCTGATCCGTCCGGGGCAGGTCATCGTCGACCTTGGCTCGGTGCCGGGCAGTTGGAGTCAGTACGCGCGTAACAAGCTCGCAAAGGGTTCGCAGCGCGACGCCGAGCGCGAAGGGGGCATCGACGGCACGATCATCGCACTGGATATCCTCCCCATGGAGCCGATCGCCGACGTCACGTTCATTCAGGGCGATTTTCGTGAAGACACCGTGCTGGGCCAACTCGAAGAATTGGTCGGAGAACGCCAGGTTGATCTTGTAATTTCGGATATGGCGCCCAACCTGTCGGGAGTGGCGGTGGCGGATGCGGCGCGAATCGAGCATTTATGCGATCTCGCGCTGGAATTCTCACAAAATCACCTGAAGTCGGATGGTGCCCTTTTAGTCAAATGCTTTCACGGCAGCGGTTACAGCCAGATTGTCGAAAAGTTCAAGCATCAGTTCAAGGTGGTGGCGGCCCGCAAGCCGAAAGCGTCGCGGGACAAGTCGTCAGAAACATTTATTTTGGGTAAGCATCTCAAGCGGCCCGCATAGGGGCGCTGCAGGACGGTTCCGCATCTGCCGATAATGCGATCACGGCCCCGGAAATGGGTGGAGCAATGGCCCGCTGCGCTATTTCTGTGGTAGTGAAACCTTATGGCAGGGGTCTGCGGACTGGATTAGAATGCTTTCGTGGTGCCGCAAGGCAAATGTAGGCGCCCGTCTAAGTGAAGGAGTGGTGCTTTGAACAACAATATGTTTTCGAAAGCAGCAGTGTGGCTGGTTATCGCACTGGTGCTGTTTACGGTGTTCAAGCAGTTCGACAAGCCCCGTGTCCAGGAAGGCGTTTCCTATTCGCAGTTCATGGACGACGCGAAGAACGGCAAAGTCAAGAACGTCATTGTCCAGGGGCGGAACCTCACGGTCACTCCAGCAGACGGCCAGAAGTACCAGATCGTGTCGCCCGGCGACATCTGGATGGTCGGCGATCTGATGAAGTATGGCGTTCAGGTGAGCGGCAAGGCTGATGACGAACCCAATGCGCTGGTGTCCGCGCTGTACTACCTCGGGCCGACGATCCTGATCATCGGTTTCTGGTTCTACATGATGCGACAGATGCAGGGGGGCGGGAAAGGTGGTGCGTTCTCGTTCGGTAAATCCCGTGCACGTCTGATCGACGAAAACAACAACGCAATCAATTTCACCGACGTCGCCGGTTGCGACGAAGCCAAGGAAGAAGTCTCCGAACTGGTCGACTTCCTGCGCGATCCGCAGAAATTCCAGAAGCTGGGTGGCCGCATTCCACGCGGCGTGCTGCTGGTCGGTCCGCCGGGAACCGGTAAGACGCTGCTCGCGCGTGCTATCGCGGGTGAAGCGAAAGTGCCGTTCTTCAGCATCTCGGGTTCGGACTTCGTGGAAATGTTCGTCGGTGTCGGCGCGGCGCGTGTGCGCGACATGTTCGAGCAGGCCAAGAAGCACGCACCGTGCATCGTGTTCATCGACGAAATCGACGCGGTCGGCCGTCACCGTGGCGCCGGCATGGGCGGCGGTAACGACGAACGCGAACAGACCTTGAACCAGATGCTGGTCGAGATGGACGGCTTCGAAGCGAACTCGGGCGTGATCGTGATCGCTGCAACGAACCGTTCGGACGTGCTCGACAAGGCGCTGCTGCGTCCGGGCCGTTTCGACCGTCAGGTGTACGTCGGTCTGCCGGATATTCGCGGCCGTGAGCACATCATGAAGGTTCACCTGCGCAAGGTGCCGATTTCGAACGACGTCGACGCGGCGGTGATCGCACGCGGCACGCCGGGCTTCTCGGGCGCCGACCTCGCGAACCTCGTGAACGAAGCGGCTCTGTTCGCGGCACGCCGCGGCAAGCGCATCGTCGAAATGACGGACTTCGAAGACGCGAAGGACAAGATCTTCATGGGTCCGGAGCGCAAGTCGGCCGTGATCCGCGAAGAATCGAAGCGCGCCACGGCGTACCACGAATCGGGCCATGCGGTGATCGCCAAGCTGTTGCCGAAGGCCGATCCGGTGCACAAGGTCACGATCATTCCGCGTGGCCGTGCGCTGGGCGTGACGTGGCAGTTGCCGGAGCATGACAACGAAACGTATTCGAAGGACTACCTGCTGGATCGTCTCGCGATCCTGTTCGGTGGCCGCGTCGCGGAAGAGCTGTTCCTGAACCTGATCAGCACCGGCGCATCGGACGACTTCAACAAGGCGACGCAAACGGCGCGTGCCATGGTGGCTCGCTTCGGTATGACTGACGCACTCGGACCGATGGTCTACGTCGACGACGAAAACGACGCCACGCCGTTTGGGCGCGGTTTCACGCGCACCATTTCGGAAGCGACGCAGCAGAAGGTCGACGCAGAAATTCGCCGCGTGCTGGATGAGCAATACAACCTCGCGAAGCGTCTGCTGGACGAGAACCGCGACAAGGTCGAAGCGATGACGGCCGCACTGATGGAGTGGGAAACGATCGACGCCGATCAGATCAACGACATCATGGCAGGCCGTCCGCCGCGTTCGCCGAAGAGCTCGCCGCCGTCGGCAAGCGACGCCTCGTCGGGCGGCAGCCCGGGCACCGAGGTCAAGCCGGGCAGCGCGACCGCGCCGGCCTGATAGGCGACCAGTAGAAAGTGCGGGCCGGTGTGTTTCACACCGGCCCGTTTTGCATTTATCCGTTTTGCGTGAAGCACCACCACGTGTCGAAAGTCGAATTCCCTTCTTTGCCTATTCCCGAGCCGCTGCAATGCGGCCGCTTCAAGCTGACCTTTGAACGCCCGTTGGTCATGGGCATTCTGAACGTCACGCCCGATTCTTTTTCCGACGGCGGCAAGTACGCGATGCGCGGCGATGCGTTGCGCCAGGCCGAGCGCATGATGCTCGACGGCGCGGACATCATCGATATCGGCGGCGAATCGACGCGTCCCGGTGCGCCCCCGGTGCCGCTCGACGAAGAGCTGGAGCGGGTGATCCCGCTCGTCGAACAACTGCGCGGCGCGAATGTACCGTTGTCGATCGACACCTACAAGCCCGAAGTGATGCGCCACACGTTGGCTGCGGGGGCGGATCTGATCAACGACATCTGGGGCTTCCGGATGCCCGGCGCAATCGACGCGGTGCGCGCCAGTGAATGCGGCCTGTGCGTCATGCACATGCTTGGCGAGCCGCAGACCATGCAGCTCGGCGAGCCCGTCTATGATGATGTAGTGAGCGAGGTTCGGGATTTTCTCGAGGTGCGTGTCGCGGCGCTGAAGCGTGCGGGCATCGCGCGTGCTCGTATCAGCGTGGACCCAGGTTTCGGCTTCGGCAAGGCCGTAGTCGAGCATAATTACGCGCTGCTTGCACACTTGCCGGAAACGGCGCCGCGAGCGGAGCCGCCGTACCCGATTCTTGCCGGCATGTCGCGCAAGTCAATGGTCGGCGCGGTGGTGGGACGCCCGGCGCCGGACCGCGTCGCGGGCAGTATTGCGGCGGCGGTGTGCGCCGCTGAACGGGGCGCTGCGATTCTGCGCGTGCACGACGTCGCGCAAACAGTAGATGCATTGAAAGTATGGGCAGCCATGCGCGACGCGGCGAAGCACAGCCGCGCGCGCGGTTGAACCCACAGCCAAGGAGGAAGATAAAACATGGCACGTCGTTATTTCGGAACGGACGGCATTCGGGGCAAAGTCGGCGAAGGGCCTATCACGCCGGAGTTTGTATTGCGGCTCGGCTACGCGGCCGGCAAGGTATTGGCAGGCGCGGACCGCTGGGCGAGGACAGGCACGCGGCCAACTGTGTTGATCGGTAAAGACACGCGGGTGTCGGGCTACATGCTCGAAGCCGCGCTCGAATCGGGTTTCTCCGCGGCCGGTGTGGATGTGATGCTGGCCGGCCCGATGCCGACCCCCGGCATCGCCTATCTGACGCGCGCGTTGCGGCTCGCCGCGGGCGTGGTCATCAGCGCATCGCACAACCCGTACTACGACAACGGCATCAAATTTTTCTCCGCCGACGGCAACAAGCTGCCGGACGAAGTGGAAGCGCTGATCGAAGAGCAACTCGATTTGCCGCTCGCCTGTGCCGCGTCCGAGCAACTCGGCAAGGCGCGGCGTCTCGACGACGCGGCGGGCCGCTACATCGAGTTCTGCAAGAGCACGTTTCCCGCTGCGTTCGATCTGCGCGGTCTAAAACTGGTGGTCGACTGCGCGCATGGCGCCGCGTATGACGTCGCGCCGCATGTGTTCCACGAACTCGGCGCCGAAGTGATTCCGATCGGCGTCGCGCCGAACGGCTTCAACATCAACGACGGTGTCGGCGCGACCGCACCGGATGCACTGGTGCGCGCTGTGCGCGCGAATCATGCGGACTTGGGCATAGCGCTCGATGGCGACGCTGACCGTCTGCAGGTGGTCGATTCGGCAGGGCGCCTCTATAACGGCGACGAACTGCTGTACGTCCTGGTCAAGGATCGTGTTGCGACCGACGGCAAGGTGGAAGGCGCGGTCGGCACCTTGATGACGAATATGGCGGTGGAAGTGGCGCTGCAGGAAGCCGGCGTGAAGTTCGTCCGCGCGGCGGTCGGCGACCGCTACGTGCTCGAGCAGTTGCGCGAACACGGCTGGCAACTCGGCGCCGAAGGCTCCGGCCATATTCTTTCACTCGACCGCCATTCCACGGGCGACGGCATCGTGTCCGCGTTGCTGGTGCTCGCGGCCATGAAACGCAGCGAAAAATCGCTCGCCGACCTGCTCGACGGCGTCACGCTGTTCCCGCAGAAGCTGATCAACGTGCGCATGAAGCCCGACGCGGACTGGAAGAGCAGCGACGTGATCCGCCGTGCCATCGCCAAGGCCGAGAGCGCGCTGAACGGCCGCGGCCGCGTGCTGATCCGCGCGTCCGGCACGGAGCCGGTGCTGCGCGTGATGGTCGAAGCGGAAAATGTCGCCGACGCGCTTCATCATGCGGAGTCGATTGCCGACGCGGTGAAAGAGGCTACGGCGTAAGCCACGTTCTTTAGCGGCACAGCGCGGGGGGGGGGGGGGGGGGGGCCCCCCCCCCCCACCCCCCCCCCCGGCCCGCC
>NZ_JARESS010000051.1:0-56622 GCF_046027915.1 Paraburkholderia sp. RL17-347-BIC-D | reverse complement strand
GGCGTCGACACCCCCCCCGCGGCGGCGGGCCGGGCGGGGCCGCCGCGGTGCTTCATTGCTGTGCCGCGAGCTCGCTGACGGTGTCGTTGAAGCGTTGAAAAAAGGCGGCGACTAACTTGTTCGCCACCGACGCAACGAGCCGCGCGCCGATCTGCGCGAGCTTGCCGCCGACTTCCGCGTCGGCAACATACGACAGTACCGTCTCCTCGCCGGCATCACTGAGCGCCACCTCGGCGTTCATCTTGCCGAAGCCGGCGATCCCGCCCTCGCCTTGGCCGGCGATCCGGTATCCCTCCGGCTCGACCCGGTTGGACAGCTTCAGGTTGCCCTTGAAGTTCGCCTTGACCGGACCGACCGAAACGGTGACCGTCGCGAGAAACTCATCGTCGTTTGCCGCGGTGAACGACTGGCAACCCGGCACGCAGTTCTGCAGCACCTCCGGGTCGTTCAGGCATTTCCACACAAGGCTACGCGGCGCCTTGATCGTTTGTGATCCCTTGAAATCCATGTCGGGCTCCTGCCTCAGGAAAATTGCCTAGCGGACGTCCAGCGTCATTTCTCCGACGTGGTCGATGGCGATGCGCATACGATCGCCCGGTTGGACAGGGCCGACGCCGGCCGGCGTGCCGGCCGCGATGATGTCGCCGGGATACAGCGTGGCGACACGAGAGATCAGCTCGATCATGCCGGGAATATCGACGATGAGATCCTTCGTGTTCGAGTCCTGCCGCAGTTCGTCGTTGACCCACAGGCGGGTCTGCAGATTGCCCGGGTCCGGCACCTCGTCCGCGGTGACGATCCACGGTCCAAACGGGCAAAATGTGTCGTACGACTTGCGCATCACGCGTTCTTCCTTGCCGCGCACCACCATGTCGATCAGGCATGCATAGCCGAAAATGTGCTTGTACGCGTCCGCGCGGCTCACGTTGCGGCCGCCCTTGCCGATCACGATGCCGAGTTCGCACTCGTGATGAATTTCGCGGCCGGGAAGATCGGGCAGCACGACGGCGTCGTTTGGACCCGAGAGCGACGAATTGGCCTTGAGAAAAAATCCATTCAGGTCGGCGCGATTGACCGACTTCATTTCGGCGCCGTGCGCGACGTAGTTAACCGGCAGCGCGAGCAGCTTGTTCGGCCATTCGATCGGCACGAGCAGACGCACGGCAGCGAAATCGATGCGGCGAGTCTTCGGATGGTCGAGCACGGCCGGCGCCGACTCGCACAACTGGCGGATCACCTGCACCATCTGCACCGGCGGCCACATTTTCGTGTCGATGCCCAGCGCGTCGGTAATGTCGAAGCTTTCCTGACCGGATTGCATGCCAATCCGGCCGTCGTCAAAGCGAAACAGTTTCATCGTTCTTCCTTCGTCTTTCCAGAAATCGTTGCGAGAAGCGCGGCCGGGTCGGTCGGAAGCGCGTCGCCGCGCCATGCGACGTGTCCGTCGGGACGCACCAGCACGTGGCGCTTTTCATAGAGCGCGGCCACGGCCGGTTCGTCGAGCGTGTGCAATGCGAGTGGCACGCGGGCCTCGCGCGCCGCGTCGGCGAAGCGCTGCAGCCCGTCGTCGGCGATAAAGCTCACCAGCACATAGCCGCGGCCGAACAGGTCGAGCGTCGAGCGGCCGTCGGCGAGCCACGCATGCGGGGCGCGGCAGCCGGGGCGCGTCGTGGCCCGGTAATTGACGCCGTCGTTGTACTCGGCGGCGATCTGCTCGCGGTCCTCGTACTCCGGATAGACGCAGACCGGCGAGTCGACATAGCGGTTGCCGAGATGCATGTTCAGCGAGAACCACTCGCGTTTCAGGCCCTCGCCGAGGGCTTCACCCACACTGCGCCGCTCGGCCTCGCCGATCGCGCTGTCTTCCTCGAGCCGGCTGCTGTTGGCCACCCGCTTCATCGTTTCAAGGTTGCCGGTCGAAAAGCGCGTGATGCGCTCGGCGATCGGCTTGCGCTCCGTCTCGTAGGCATCGAACAGGGCCGGTCCGCCCCACCCTTGCAGCGCGGCGTCGAGCTTCCACGACAAGTCGACTGCATCGCCAATCCCGGTGTTCATGCCGAGGCCGCCGGTCGGCGAGGTCAGATGGCAGGCATCGCCGCAGATGAACACGCGCCCGCGGCGGTAGCGCTCGGCGACCAGCTCCTCGCGGGTCCAGTTCAGCACGCTGAGGATCTCCGGCTCGAATGAACGCCCCAGTGCCCGACAGGCGAAGCGTTTCAGTTCATCGTGGGTATAGCGCGTGCGCTCGTCTGCGTTGCCGACGATCGACATGCGCCAGCAGTCATTGCCATTGATCGCAACGATGGTCGCCCAGACACCCGTGCCGTCGACGAACATATACCGGTAGCCTGGCGCCTTGTCGTGCAGGCGGTTCAATTCCGGACAACGGAAGATCATGTTGGTCGTGTAGGTCAGCACGCCCTTGCCTTTCATGCCGATGCCGAGCTGCTCGCGCACGCTGCTCCTGCCGCCGTCGCAGCCCACCAGGTATCGCGCGCGGATTCCGAACGCGTGGTTGTCGGACTGCCGCACGATTTTCGCGGTCACGCCGTCGCCGTCTTCATCGAACGAAACATATTCGTGCTGGTAGAGCAACCGTATGCCCGGCTGAGCCTCGGCGAAGTTCCGCAGGATCGGATCGAACATGTTCTGCGGGCAGCGCTCGCGTTTCTGCGGACTCTCGGGAGGCGGCAGCTCTGCCCGCATCGACGGCATCGCCTGGCGGCCCAGCTCGTAGCCATTGAGGGTCGTCAGATAGACGTTGTCCTGCGGATAGTCGCGATCGTAGGGGCTTGCCTCCACGTCGCCGACGATTCCCCAACGGCGGCAGAACTCCATCGTACGGATTCCGACGAGGTCCATCTTCGGCTGGAAGACCGAGCCGTCACCGCGATCGACGACGATGCATTGGCGGCCTCGCGAGCCGAGGTCGCCGGCCAGCGCCAGTCCGACCGGTCCGGCGCCAATCACCAAAATTTCGCATTCCAATAAGTCTGGTTTGGCTGTCATGTGTGTTTGATTTGTCATTGCGTCGGCTTCGCCTGTTGCCCGACTGGCGAATGCCGTTATCTGAGCCGGGGTTGTTTGCCTGCGCTAACCGCGTTTGCGGCCTGACAGGCGACGAACATCCTTCCTCTTAACTGGGCAATCGCACATACATTTCGCGATCCTTATCGTCACCGGTGATCCTCCTTAAAGATGGCGTGCATTAATTCATAAGCCGTGGTCGCGGCAGGGAGCAGCCGTGCCGCGTGCCGCTTTCAGCACGTAACGCCCCTTGTCGCCCCGGCTCATGACGTCGTTGATTTCGCTTACGTTTATTTGCTGTGCGAATATCTATTTGCAAATAGTCTATCGGTGACTCTTTACGCTGTCAACACGTCGCGGAGCGGTCTGGCAACGACCCATTATCTGGATGCAACGGAATTGGGATAGCGTCGCTCGCAATGCTCGCAATGCCGGACGCAGCGAGTCCGCGATGGCGACTCCACCTCCCATTGACAGTGCCGCCCCCTCGCCCGTACTATTTGCTATGCGTTTTGTTATCCGCTTTGCAAATTAACACGACGCGACAAGGCAACCTGAGACTTAACAGCGACGAACAATAGCGGCGGCCTTGGCGGAGCTTCAATCGTTCCGCTGCCAGTTGGGTTCTGGGTTATTCCAATGACGTCGCACTTCGGAGGAGCACATGCCTCGCATTACCCTAACGGTGAACGGACAGCCATCATCGGCTGAGGTCGAGGGCAGAACATTGCTGGTCGAGCTGCTGCGCGACAAGCTCGGTCTAACCGGCACGCATGTCGGATGCGATACCAGTCAATGTGGCTGCTGTGTCGTGCAGCTGGACGGCAAATCGATCAAGTCGTGCACGTTCCTGGCCGTTCAGGCCGATGGCGCCACGATTACGACCATCGAGGGGCTGAGCGCGCCGGACGGTACGCTGCATCCGATGCAGGAGATGTTTCGCAAGCACCACGCGTTGCAGTGTGGATTCTGTACGCCTGGCATGATGATGAGCGCGATCAACCTGGTGGAAACTCATCCGGATGGCCTCACGACGAAGCAGATCCGCCATGCGATGGAGGGCAATCTTTGCCGCTGTACCGGGTATCACAACATCGTCAGAGCGGTCGAGGCCGCGTGGCCGCTGATGCACGCTGACGCGGCGAAGGCCGCGAAATAGCCGGAGGCAGATGATATGTACGACTTCGAATATGTGAAGCCATCCGCGCTCGAAGAGGCGGTCAGAATTCTGTCGGAAGACGACGCGGCCAAGGCGATCGCCGGCGGCATGACCTTCATCCCCGTGCTGAAGCAGCGCTTCAGCCAACCCTCCGTCGTGGTGGATCTTAGCGGCCTTGGCCTGTCCTACATCCGCCGCGAAGATGACACGCTAGTAATCGGCGCGATGACGCCGCACGGCGTGGTGGCGGCCTCGCCGATCGTCCAGCAAGCCATTCCGGCCCTCGCTTATCTCGCCGGCCATATCGGCGATCGCCAGGTGCGATACCGCGGCACCATCAGCGGTTCTCTGGCCAACAACGATCCTTCTGCGTGCTACCCGTCCGCCGTGCTCGCGCTGGATGCCATTATCAAAACCGACCGGCGCGAGATTGCCGCCGACGATTATTTCCAGGGCATGTTCACCACCGCGCTCGAACCGGGCGAATTGATCACCGAGATCCGGTTACCGGTGGCGGAGTGCGCCGCGTATGTGAAATTCCCGAACCCGGCATCGCGCTACGCGACGGTCGGCGTATTCGTGGCGAAAATGGCGGCAGGTGTACGCGTTGCCGTGACCGGCGCCGGCCAGGATGGCGTCTTTCGCCATCGCGCCTTTGAGGAAGCGCTAGACAAATCGTTCAGCTCGTCATCCCTCGACGGGATCGAGACCCCGGTCGACATGATGAACAGCGACATTCACTCGGGCGCGGCCTATCGCGCGCATCTCGTTGGTGTGATTGCGAGACGCGCCGTCGATATCGCAAGCGCCTAAGGTGACTTCGTAGCGTCCTTGCGGTGGGCTTCACGAACGCCCTTAAGGGCCGCTCCGCGAGGCCGACCCACACGTCAGGATGCGCCCGTGAAACCCAGCGTTTTGCGCAGCATCGTCAGCGTTTCCGCGCCCGCCTCGACGGCAGCTTCCGGATGATGCCGGTCGGTTCGCGCCGGATTGAAGAAGCCATGCTTCGCCTCCGGATAGAGGCGCACATCCACCAGCGGGTTAGGCCTCGAAGCCGCTTCGATCCGGTCGACGAGCGTGATCGGTATTTGTGCGTCCTGCCCGCCGAAATGAAGCATGAGACGCGATTTAGCCGCCGCGATCTCGTCAACGTAATCGCTCAGTTGCACGCCGTAGAAGGAGACGCCGCCATCGATCTCGCCCCGCGCACCCAGCAGCGTTGCGAGCTTGCCGCCGATGCAGAAGCCGATGGCGCCGACCCGGTGCTGTTCGCCGGACCGCTGCTTCAACCTGGCGATCAGCCGGCCAATGTCGGCGAGACCCAGCTCAGTATCGAAATCGCGCATGATCTGTGCGGCCCGGCCGCGGTCCGGCTCGACATAGCCGAGCGAGATGCGCGGCTCGACGCGCCAGAACAGGTCTGGGATCAGCACCTCGAAACCTTCACGGGCAAGCATCCCGCCGACGTCGCGCATCGCCTCGTTCACGCCGAAAATTTCGTGCAGCACGATGACGGTCGGCGCCGCCGCCTCGCCCGCCGCCGCGATGCGGTAAGCCTGCATGCCGAAATCATCCGTGCCCGGCAGCGCAATCCATTCGCTCTGCACGATTTATTCTCCTTCCTTGTTTGCATCATGCTTGCCGCTGCAGCAGCTGCAGGTCGCCGCGCCGGCAAGCTTGACGCGATTGGTCCAGTATTCCCATGCCCGGGTATAGGCGGGAGAGTCGACGGGGGTCTTGAGGCGCACGGCGATTTCGCCCGGCGACAAAGGCTTTATCTCGCCGCCGAGGCTCAGTGCCGCCAGCATCACGCGAGCGTTGAGTGGAAGGTAGATAGCAGACTTCACCGCTTCGACCAGTGTGCGGCCGACGACAGTGAAGCCGTGCCCTCGCATCAGCGTGACGCTGTTATCGGCCAGCGTGCGCGCAAGGTCGTTCGCCTGCGCGATGCTTTCGACCAGAATGTTCGTGTCGCCGAAGTTGTCGCGGATGTCCCAGACTGGCACGTGCTCACCGATACCCGACGCGGTGTTGAGCACTGGCTGCAACGGCCGGGTGCTGATAGTGAAAGGCAGCACGTCGGCGGCGTGACTATGGATGACGGCATGCACGTCGGGCCGGGCCGCATAGACGCCCGCATGAATGAAGCGCTCGAGATACGGCTTCTTGCCGCCGGGCACGACCGGTTCGCCGTCGAAGCCGAATTCGAGAATGTCGTCGGCCTTGACGAATTCGGGGCTGCGCGAGCAGGAGAGCAGGAAGCGCTGAGGATTCTCCGGGTGCCGGATGCTGACATGACCGTAAGCATCCACGATGTTTTCATTGGCGAGAATGTGATTAGCCATCACCAGGTCCTGTATCGCCGCGTTCAGTACATTCATAGGTTGTCCTCTTAATTTGCATTGCAAATATAAAAACGCACAGCAAATAGTACGGTGAGGCCGGCTCCGCTGTCAACGGCATGCCGCCGGTGCTTACCTACAATCTGCATGACGCACATGCATGACCCGCAGCGTGACCCGCGAAACATTAGTTTCGCGTTGACAGTCTCAAGGCACGTCCTTAAAATTCACTATGCGCATCACATTTCGCTTAGCGAATTACAGATGTCAGGTCGACTGTGGCAGGTTTTAGCCGCAGCGGATTAACAAAGCCGATAAAACGCACGCATCTGAATGCAGCGTAAGGAGACACGGCATGGCTGACCCGATCAACGTCGTCGAGATCATTGACGGTCAAAAAATCAGCTGGTTGCAGATACGCGTCGCCCTGTTGGGCGCCATCACGTTGATGCTCGACGGCTTCGACAACCAGATGATTGGATATGTAGCGCCCGCCCTGAAGTCGGCGTGGCATCTCGGTGCCGGCGCGCTTGGTCCGGTATTCAGCGCCGGCGTATTCGGCGTCGGCCTCGGTAGCATCCTTATCGGTCCGTTCGGCGATCGCTACGGCCGGGTGAAGACCCTGCTGTTCACCGTGCTGTGCTTCGCCGTGTTCTCTCTTCTGCTGGCCCAGTCAACCACCATCTCCGAACTCGCGTTGCTGCGTTTCTGCATCGGCCTCATGCTCGGCGCGGTGATTCCGCTCGTGGTCGTGCTCTGCAATGAATACGCGCCGCTCAGGCATCGTGCCAAGATGGTCACCATCATGACTTGCGGCTATGCGGTCGGCGCCGCGTCGGGCGGATTCCTCTCCCTTCATATGGTGCCGCGTTTTGGCTGGAGCTCGGTTTTTTACGTGGGCGCGGCGCTGCCGCTGCTGCTTGGCCTTGCGCTACGGCTCTGGATGCCCGAATCGATCCGCTTCCTCACGCTGCGCAACGATACGGCGCGCGTCGCCGCCATCATGCGCAAGATCGCCCCCTCGCTGGCTTTCCCCGCCGACGCGCACTTTATGATGTTGACGACCGGCCGCGACACCGGAAAGAATGGCGCCTTCTCACATGTGCGGGAGCTGTTCACGGAAAACCGCACCCGTATCACGCTGTTGCTGTGGACTTGCCTGTTCATGAACCTGGTCGTACTGAATTTCATGAACAACTGGCTGCCGAGCCTGGTGGTCCAGACCGGCTTGCCAGTGCCGCAGGCGCTGCGCACGGCCACCATGCTGCAATTCGGCGGCTTCATCGGCATAGCGCTGATGGGGATTTTCGCCGACCGGTTCGGCTACTACAAAGTTCTGGCGACCGTCTTCGCGATGGGCTGCGCCGGGATCGCGCTGATCAGCCGGGCGGGCACGTCGCAAATCGGCCTGATGGTCACCATCTTTATCGGCGGCTTCGCCGTGATCGGGTCGCAGATGACGCTCGGCGCGCTGTCCGCGACGCTTTATCCCACCCGTATCCGCGCAACCGGGTCCAGCTGGGCGTTCGGTGTTGCCCGCCTGCTGTCGGTGATCGGTCCGTTCCTGGGCGGCCTGATGATCGCCAACCACTGGCCGCTCGCCACCATCTTCTATTGTGCGGCCCTGCCGATGCTGTTCGCGATGGCGGCCGTGCTGCTGATGATGCGCACCCCGCAGCCGCCGAGCACCCGGCAGGATGCGCGAATCCAGACGAGCCGAGGATTGTCGTGAACCAGTCTCAGCCACCCCATGACGGCATCGGCCAACCGGTACCGCGCCGCGAAGATCTGCGGCTGGTACAGGGTCAAGGTTGCTATAGCAACGACCTCAACCTGCCCGGCCAGGCCCATGCCTATTTCATTCGTTCTCCTCATGCCCATGCGCGGATTGAGTCGATCGACGCGTCAGCCGCGCTGGCGCTCGACGGGGTCATCGCCGTTCTGACCGGCAAGGATGTCGAGGCGGATGGATTGAAGTCGCTGCCGCACCGGCCGGTGCTGGGACACGAGGCGGACGTCAAACTCTCCAATACCGACGGCTCGGCGAAGTTCATTTCGCCCCATCTGCCGCTGCCGGCAGACCGGGCGCGCTTCGTCGGTGAGGCGGTGGCGATCGTTGTCGCCGAGACGGTGACGATCGCCAAAGATGCCGCCGAACTCGTCGCTATCGATTACGAGGCGCTGACCGCGGTGACCGCCACGCTGGCGGCCGCCGCGCCGGACGCGCCGCGCGTGTGGGATGAGCACGCCAATATCGCCCTCGATGCCCGGATCGGCGATACCGAGGCAACGGATGCCGCCTTCGCCCGCGCCGCCCATGTCACCTCGATCAAGACGTGGATTCAGCGGCTGACCGGCGTGCCCATGGAGCCGCGCGCCGCCCTCGGCAGCCACGATGCGCAGACGGGCCGCTATACGCTGTTCGCCGGCAGCGGCAACGTGGTCCGGCAGAAGCGGGAACTCGCCCACATTCTCGGTATCGAGGAATCGATGGTGCGCGTGGTCGCGCGCGACGTCGGGGGTAATTTCGGCACCCGCAATGCGTTCTACCCGGAGTTCGCCGTGCTAGCCTGGGCCTCGCGGCGCATCGGGCGACCGGTGCACTGGAACTGCGAGCGCCAGGAGGCGTTCCTGAGCGACTATCAGGGACGCGATCTTTATGTCGAGGCGGAGCTGGCGCTCGACGAGGATGGGCGGTTCCTCGCGATGCGCGGCTACAACCTGAGCAACGTCGGCGCCCACACGGTTTCCTTCGTACCGCTGACCAAAGGCATCGGCCTGATGAGCAGTGTCTACGACATACCGTGCGCCAGTTTTCGCGGGTGCGCGGTCAACAGCAACACGCCGTCGACCAACTCCTACCGCAGCGCCGGCCGCCCGGAGGCGATGTTCGTCATGGAACGGCTGATCGACATGGCCGCATGCGAGCACGGCTTCGATCGGGTCGAACTGCGCCGGCGCAATCTGATCCAGCCGGACCGCTTCCCGTACGCCAATCCGCTCGGCCTGACCTATGACAGCGGTGCGTATCCGCAGGTCATGGAGCGCGCGCTCGAACTTGGCAACTGGCACACGTTCCCGCAACGCCGGACCGAAGCGCGCCGGCGCGGCAAATATCGCGGCATCGGCGTGGCCAACTACGTCGAAATCACCTCCGGCATGCCGCGCGAACGCGCCGAAGTCACGGTGCTGCCGATCGGGCGTGTCGACGTGGTGATCGGCACGCTGTCGAGCGGCCAGGGTCACGAGACGAGCTTCGCCCAGTTGATCGTGGAATGGTTCAAGGTGCCCATCGGCCAGGTGCGCATCGTCACCGGCGACACCGACATCGTGCAGGGCGGCGGCGGCTCCCATTCCGGGCGCTCGATGCGTCTGGCCGGCATCGTGATCGGCAAGGCCAGCGAGGCGTTGCTCGGCCAGGCGACGCGCATCGCCGCCCATCTGCTGAAACTGGATAGTCCCGCCGCCGTGCGGTTCGAGAACGGCCGCTTCGGCGCGCCCGGCACCCCGGCTACTTTTGACATCTTCGAGATCGCCGCCGCGGCCGCCGACCCCGCCGCGCTGCTGCCCGACGATGTGCGCGGCCCGCTCGCCGCCGTATCCGACGAGACCGTGCAGGTTGCCGGCTACCCGTTCGGCAGCCATGTCTGCGAGGTCGAGGTGGATGCCGATACGGGCACGGTCGAGCTGATCGATTACATCGCTGTCGACGACGTGGGGCAGGCCATCAATCCATTGATCCTGCACGGCCAGGCCCACGGCGGCATCGCTCAGGGCATCGGCCAGGCGCTTCTGGAACGCTGCTACTACGAGGACGGCAGCGGCCAGTTGCTGTCGGGCTCCTTCATGGATTACGCGATTCCGCGCGCCTCCGACCTGCCCGACTTCATCACGGAGATCAGCGAAACGCCCTCGCCGACCAATCCGCTCGGCGTGCGCGCCGGCGGCGAAGGTGGCACGACGCCGGCGCTCGGGGTGGTCATCAACGCCCTCGTCGACGCGCTGGCCGAGTTTGGCGTGACGCATATCGACATGCCGGCGACACCCGAGCGGGTGTGGCAGGCGATTCAGGATGCGCGCCAGCGCGGCCATACCCCAGACTAACGAGAGCCTACCCATGAACGGCACCATCATTCGACAACTGCACGGGCGTTGCCTCGAACTGACCATCGACAACCCGGCGCACGACAACGCCGTCTCCGACGACATGGCCCGGGAGCTGGCCGATCTGCTCGATGCGGCGGCGGACGAGGCGGACCTCGTCGTGCTGCGCGGCGCCGGCGCGGATTTCTGCAGCGGCCGGATGTCGATGGGCAAGCGCAGCGGCACCCAACCGCAGGCGCTCGACCGGCGCCGCAAAACCGAGGTGATCTTTCGCTGCTACGACGCGTTCCGCGCCACGCCGGTGCCGGTGATCGGCGTGGTCCGCGGCCGCGCGCACGGTTTCGGCTGCGCGATCGCGGCGCTGTGCGACATCACGCTGGCGGCCAGCACGGCGAGCTTCCAGATTCCCGAAATGGCCCACAACATCCTGCCAACCATGGTGATGTCGGCATTGATCGATCGCATGCCGGCGAAGGAACTGGCCTATCTGGTCTATTCGACCCGGGAGATCGACGCCGCCGCCGCGCTGGCCTATGGCCTAGTCAGCGAGGTGGTGCCCGACGCCGGGCTCGATGCGGCGTTCGAGGCGCTCAGGAGCGCGATGCTGAACATGCCGCGGCCAGCGCTATGCGGCATCAAGGAATATCTGCGCTCGGCGCCGGACATGAGCATCCGTGGCGCGGTGGACTTCGCCCAGAACCTGCACGCGACCGTCAACTCTTCAAACGAAATGCTCAAGCAGAAAGACTAACGAAACCAGGACGAACCATGAGTAACAACGACACCCCCTTCGACTTCGACAAATTCCGCCTGCGTCGCTTCGTCGAGAAGCTGATCGATGCCGGTGAAGTCGCGATCCATGAAGATCCCGTTTCGCTCGCCGATCTGAGCGCGCGGATCGACGAAACGCCGAAGGCGTCGCTCTTCAGGCGGGTCGGGCAGGAGAAGTTCGAAATGATCGCCGCCGTTTCGGGCAGCCGCAAACGGCTGGCGATGGCGTTCGGCGTCGAGGAAAGCGAGCTCATTGCCGAATACACGCGGCGCATGGCCAATCCGCAGACGGTCGTCGAGGTGTCGTCGGAACAGGCGCCGGTGCACCAGATCGTCCAGACCGGCGACGACATCGACCTCATGAAGCTGCCGTTTCACCTTCAGCACGAATATGACGGCGCGCCGTACATCTCATCGGGCATCGACTACAGCGTCGACCCCGTCACCGGCCGGACCAACGTCGGCTGCCGGCGCCTGATGTTCCGCAGCAGGAACACCATGCGCGCCAATCTCTCCCAGCCGTCCGATCTGAAGCGCGTGTACCTCGCCTGCGTGGAACGCGGCGAAAAGCTGCCGGCCAGCTTCGCGATCGGCTCGCATCCGTTGGATTATCTGGCGGCCGGCCAACGAATTCCGGTCGACGAATTCGGCCTCGTCGGCACGCTGCGCGGCGAGCCGGTGCCAATGGTTCGCGGCCTGACCAACGGCGTGCTGGCGCCGGCGGACGCGGAAATGATCGTCGAGGGCTATTTCGACGAGCTGGGGTATAGCGAGAAAGAAGGCCCCTACGGCGAGTTCTACGGCTACTACGGGCCCGTGCACATGGACCCGGTGTTCCACGTCACGGCGATTACGATGCGCAACGACGTGCTGCACCAGACCGTGCGCCACAGCGGCCGTCATCTCAGCTGGACCGAATCGGCGAATCTGGGCGGCCTCAATTCGGAACTCCAGATGTGGCGTGTGCTGCGCGCGGCGAATATCGAGCCGACCGCGATCTGCGCCGTGCCGGGCACCAATGGACGCCAAAGCGCGCGCGTTGCGCTCAAGCGCGGCACGCCCGGTCAGGCGCGGCTGGCTATCTCCGCGCTCGCCGCCATTCCCCGGCTCAAATACATCTACGTGACCGATGACGACGTCGACGTGTTCTCGAACGAGCAGGTTGAATGGGCGATGTCGACGCGCTTTCGCAGCGACCGGGACATCGTCGTGCTGGAGGGCTTCGCCCCCTTCTACATGGACCCCACGACCGGCGACCACGGCAACATCGCCAAGGTGGGTTTCGATTTGACCGCCCCCTACGGCCGGCCCGAGACAATCGAGAGCCGGCGCGCCTTGGCACCTCGCTTCGCCGCTTCCTCGGCGGAGCGGCGTTTCGGCAGCGTTCGCGAGGCGCTGGCAGCCGGTCCGTTATTCTTCATGGAACTGATCGTGGCGCTCGGCAGCACGGACGGCCGCGAAATTGCGCTCGAACTCGAGGCACTGAATCAGGCAGGCGTCTTGTGCCGTCTGCGCGATGGCGAATGGGCGCTGCAAGAGAGTGCCGATAAAAAGTAGCCGCAACGCTGGACGGCCGCCCGATATAGACACCGCCATCGTATACCGGCTGTCCGCGTGCGGCTGAACCGAAGCGTGGGAGCGCCTGCACCGCCGTGCATTGGCCGGTCTGCACCGAGGCGGCAACGCGGACAACTCGTCCCAGATGCTCTCGATCAGATCCATCCGGCCGTCGCGATCGGTGACGGCAACCAGTTCCGCAGGGACGCAACTGGTTGCGGGTTTCGATCAGGCTGCTTCGCGCAACAGCGGCGATTCATTGCGATTGCCCGGGGCCGACACGAACGGCGCGATCACGTTGCAGTTGCGGTCACACAGGGCAACGACCTTGCAGCCCTTGACCTTCTTGTGGCCGCTGAAGCCGAAGTTGTTGCCTCCCTTCTTCGCGGCGCTCGTAGTACCATCGCCATGGGATCTGTCGCGATAAGGCGGAAGAGCGAATCATCGTTAGGATATTGAGGATTACTTATGCTGCCAGCGAGTAGAATTGCTCAGCGCGACTGCGCTCGGTGCAATTGTCTTTCATTTGACCCTTGGCGATCATATGCGCAAGCTCGATGCCGCTTAACAGGATGCGAGCGCAGCGAAAATTCTTGAAGCCCAGCATCGGACGCGTTCGCCTCTTGATAGCCCGATGGTCCTGCTCAACGATGTTATTCAAATACTTGTTCTGTCGAATCTTGATCGGGGTGTCCCATTCGGCGTTCAGCGCGTCTAGCGCGGCAAGGTTCGCGCCGCTCTTATCGATGGTCACCGTCTCGGGTTCGCCGTTTTGGTCGATCGACTTTTCAAAGTAGCGCTGCGCCGTGACCTGGTCGCGATGGCCACACAGCAGGAAATCGACTGTGTTGCCCTGCTTGTCGACCGCACGATACAAATACTTCCACTGCCCTCGGACCTTGAGTAGAGTAAGAGACAGGGCGTAGTCGAACTATTTCCCTGCCTCTCCTCTCCGAACCGGACGTGCGCCTCTCAGCGCATCCGGCTCTCCATCCAGGTGTCGCTAAAAGCGAAGACAATCTACCGCAGGAGCCAGCGAACTGCTGTTGGTCTCCATGTAGTATGTCGTCAGTCTGCTTCGCATTTCACTGATTATCAAAGGTCTTCACCTCACTGTGGTCAGTTAATCTGCCTGGCAAACCACCTGGACTGCCCCCCTTCGCCATGTGGCCGGCTTTCCCGGCCTCGGACTACTACGGAGGCTCCGCCAGCTTGCACATCATCGGGGGCACACTCCCTTGGCATCTGTGCAAACCTTCCCCAGTTCACATGCTGGACTCAATCGCACGGGCGAGGTTGCCTGTCGCAGTCTTTATCCTTGCTTGCCGCAAGTCGTCGCAGATATCACGGTCTAGCTGCGCGCTCTCCGTAATGCCCTGCGGTCGGCATACATCTCCGGCCAGCATTCGCGGCATCCGTCCGTACACGTGACCGACGCCGATCCGCGTCCTGCCTGTTAAGCGGTGTAGAAGGCAGGGGTGACGATTCAACCCACAGATGCGATTAAACAGGTTCGTGTCCCTCAACCGTCCCATGCTCAGCCTGGAGGCTCATCTTGGCGTAACCGCTTCGCCGCAAACCCCGTTTCCCACGGACTTCGTCACCTTGCCAGTGTCGGCAAGTCACCGCCGCTTCGGCTCACTCCCTCTCGCAGCAGAGGAAGGGCATGCCCCGGTACTGCGACATCAACTCCACCGGGACCTGCATTCCAGACATGCTCAAGCAGCTTCACCCCCGTACGGGCGGGCTACGCTGGCTGGGCGTACCGTACGTCTCGTCGACTCGCCACGACTGACCGGCTGCCGTGGCAAAGCGGTTCCAGCATTTGACGAACTCCGGCGTGAAGCGCTTAACCCAGCGCATGATCGTCGTATGCGCGAGCGACAGCCCGCGCTCGGACATCATCTCGACCAGGTCGCGGAAGCTGAGCTTGTAGCGAAGGTACCAGCGCACGCACAAAACGATGACCTCGCGATCGAAATGCAGACCGTCGAACAGCTTGTCGATGCTTTGCCACTTGCCCATGCCTCGCCACCCACTCGTTAAACCGCGAGCTTAAACCGTCCGCACTTCCATTTGCAACAGTACCCTCTGGAGCAGAGCAACGGGCGTTAATGGCCGAGGTCGCAAGTGCTGATCTGGCTGGGCTCCGCGGTCGTCGGCCTGCAGCGATTTCCGCACTCGACCCATAGCCGCTATTGCGACCGTGTTGGCCAAAGGTCCGCCCTCGAGCGCACAACGTACCTCTCGTACTGACCGCGTCTTTCCAGCACGCGGCAACGGACTTCTACAGGTCCGTCGTCGCGTGGCTTCATGCAGGCTGATCGAAACTGCCGGGGCTCTTGTCCGAGGCCGTCCACTGCGAAGTACGAGTTCGCTCCGCCTTCCGCAAGCCGACCTTCAGGCCTTCCGTGTCGAAGTCTTTCGTATAGACTGGCGTGCCGGGCTGGTGACGCCAGGAGTCGTCGATACCGCCATTATCGAGGGCATCGAAACCCACTTCGTTGACGAGTTGCATCACTGCCGCCTTGGCGTCGGCGCTATCGCCCGAGACTGGCAGCGCAATCCGCCCCGGCGTGCCTTCCGGCTTGCCGAGATTGCGCAAATGATCCGCGTAGATGTTGTTGAACACCTTGATTACCGGCTGGCCGATCTGCTGCGCGACCCACGCGCTTTCCATCATCCCCGACTCGATCCCGTCGATGCGGCCATCGCGCTCGCGTGGATAATAATTGCCAGTATCGATTACAACCGTGGTTTCCGGCACGTCGTCGAACAGGCCCGCAGGCAGATCGAGCACCTTCTTTTCGGGAATCGTGACCACGATCACCGCTGCACCACGGACCACATCCGCGAGTTCGGCTGGTTTCGCGCCAGTTTCGCGTGCGACATCGGCGAGCGTATCCGGCCCGCGCGAGTTGCCGATAAGCACCTCGTGCCCATGTTCGACCCAGCGCAGCGCCAGTACCCTCCCTATATTCCCCGCGCCAATGATGCCAATTTTCATACACCCTCCTTTTCTTTCAGTTGACTACAGCGGGACGCGCGCAACGGCCATGCCCGTGCGTGTTGACCATCCCCGCGGACTCGCCATAGCCTAGCATCATCCGGGCTGAGATACTGGGCCGTCCCGTCCCGCAGGACGGGCGGCCTGGCCAAACAGCGCATCGCGGATCCAGCCTTCCAGCGGCCTGTCCATGCGCAGCTTGTAATCGCCAAAACGCTTCAGATTGTGGGTTGGATACGGACTCAGGAACTCCAGGTCTCCGGGCCTCGGGCGAATCGAATGACTCTGGTCGACCCGCTGCCGTCATTCGACTCGCCGCTATTCCTATGACCGCTCTCGAATGCGGATTCAACCGGTGGATGCAACGGCTTGCTGAAATCGTTCAGCTGGTGTGTCGAAGTCTAGTGTTTTTCGGGGACGTTCGTTGGCTCTGTCGCGATAAGGACGGAGGGACGAGCGCAGTGTACCGGGCGCGATCGTTTATGAGGCGAGGGAATAGAATTGCTGTGCGGCGGACGCGCAGTTCCCTTTGGCGCATTTCATTTGCCCCTTGCGGATCATATGCATCACCTCAATGCCGCCCAGAATGATGCGTGCACAACGAAAATCCTTGAAACCGAGCATGGGTCGGGTTCGGCGTTTGATGGCCAGGTGGTCCTGCTCGATGCGATTGTTCAGATACTTGACCTGACGGACGCGGATAGGTGTTTCGCGTGCGGCGTTGATCGCCTGGACGGCGGCCAGATTTGCACCGCTCTTATCCATGTTGACCGTCTGCGGGGCGCCGTTCTGGCCAATCGCTTTCTCGAAGAAGCGGCGCGCTGCAGGCTTGTCGCGACGGGCGCGCAGCAGGAAGTCGATGGTGTTGCCGGCCTTGTCCACGGCGCGGTAGAGATACTTCCACTGACCCCTGATCTTGAGGTAGGTCTCGTCCATCCGCCAGCTTTTGCCGACCGGCCTTTTGTGTTTGCGAAACATTTTCTCGAGCAATGGCACCAGCTTGATCACCCAGCGGTGCACGGTCGAATGATCGACTGAAATACCGCGCTCACCCATCATTTCCTCGAGATCACGCAGACTCAGCGAGTAGGCCACGTACCATCTCACGCAGACCAATATCACTTCGAGCGGATAGTGAAGTCGCTTCAGAACTTTGGCTATGCCCGAGGTCAGTGCCTTTCGCGGAGTGTGCGTCTTCTTCATCGTGCCATTCTGGGAATTTCGTCTGCTCCGGATTTTACCCCTTCGGCTTATCGCGACAGAGCCCAAAAAGCTGGAGGCGATCACGTTGCGTAAAGCGCGCCGCAGCGCGCACAACGATACGGTGAGCCCACAAGATTCGCGTTGAGGATGTAGGGTGTCTCCTGCCCGCAATGCTGGCATTTCGTCTCAAGCTTCTGTCGGTGAACGGGACACCGGTTTTCACTGAACAACACGGATGGCGGCAGACTGCGACTGCCAACACCGACTGCGAAATTTGGGTGCGGACATGGACACAATGCCATCGCCCCGCTCCTCTACAGACTTCGCTTTTTGACCTTTTTGCGGGTAGCGGTTTTGCACATGACAGTTAGTTGCATTCGTGAAATTGGGAAAGACGGGGAACGGTGAGCTGTCCCGGGAGGCCCTCGCTGGCTGATGCCCATTTGCATGACTCGATGAAAGTGGCGAATGAGGACGGAAAGATACCGTCGCGCAGTGGCAGAATTCCTCCACCGTGCGGCACCCGCAGTGAGTTCCGTCCGGATTCGCCGCAATAAACGTGCTACCGCCGATGCGAGACAACGGTCGATGCAACAAGTGCTCTGTGTCCAGCCGTAGCGGCTACCCGGTCACCATCCAAACTTCGCTTCGATGCCCACATAATCCGCATTGCGCGCGCGCCGAGCGCACGGATCGAGTCACCGACTTCGAAATGCACCGCTTCCAGCGCGAGCGCAACGTTCCGGCTGACGGGCCAGTCGGCGCGAATCTGCGCATACATCCCCGTCCAGCGCGTTCCCTTCCCCGCCGTGCCGGGCACCACGGCCATCCCTTGACCTTAGATCGCATCAGCTGCCGGCGCGCGCCACTGGAAACCGAGCGCCGTCACTAACGTGACCTTTGGCGATACCTTGAACGTGATCGACGGCTTCACGTGAATCACGTTGCTATAGCCCGTGTATCCCGCCAGCGTGAAGTAGTAGCCGTTCGGAAACAGCGGATTGAAGGTCTCGACGCGTCCATCACCCGGATGCCGGTCGCTCGCGGCCTCCCCTTCAGATACGACGCTCACGGCTTCTGGATCGTCGCACTAATTGCGATGCTTCTGACAAGTCTTGCCGCATGGCTCATCTTCCATCCACGGCGCGATTAAAAAGTGCCGATAATACTGGACCCGCCGGGGCGCGTAACGCCACACGCCCCGGCGCGACGGCAATCAATTGATCTGCAGGCGCTTGCTCTCCGAGGTCGCTTTTTTGGGAAGCGTCAACGAGAGTATGCCGTCCTTGTACTCGGCCGCAGCGGTCGCTTCGTTGATCTCCGTCGCGAGCGAGAACGAGCGGCTGACGGAGCCCGAGTAACGCTCACGTCGAACGACGCGTTCTCCTTCTTTCAGTTCCTGCTTGCGCTCGACCTTGGCGCTTATCGAGACGAGATTGCCGTCGATCTTCACGTCGATATCGTTCTTCTCAACGCCTGGTAGTTCGGCTTTCACCGTGTACGCTGTGTCGCTTTCCGTCACATCCACCTTGATGTCGGCGAGCGGCGCATCGCCGCCCGGCGCGCCGCGGGCGGAATAGCCCCTGGAACAGTTCCGACATGGGTTCGAGTGGAAACGGGTCAAATCGAGTCAAGTTGCTCATCGTGTTACTCCTGGAATCGTCCATGAACGTCATGGATACTGGGTTTCGTAAAATGCCTAAGACACCTCGATAATGACTTTGAGCGCGTGCGTTTCAACCGCACGGCCAAAGGTGTCATAGGCATTAGCCACGTCCTCGAGCTGGAAGTGGTGAGTAATGAGTTGCGCTGGATCGATGCGCTTCGCGCGAACAGTCTTGAGCAACATCGGCGTGCTGACGGTGTCGACCAGACCCGTCGTGATCGAGATGTTGCGGTCCCAAAGTTTTTCCAGGTGCAGATCGGCCTTGACGCCATGCACGCCGATATTCGCGATGACGCCGCCGGGCGCGATGAGCGCCTCGCACAATTCGAACGTCGCGGGTACCCCTACGGCCTCGATCGCGCAATCGACGCCCGTCTGGTCCGTCAGTTGCATCACGGCGGCCACCGGATCGGCACTGCCGATGTCGATACAGGCCGTGGCGCCGAAGCGGCTAGCGACTTCGAGACGGTTGCGGTCGCGGTCGATCATGACGATCTGCGCTGGCGAATAGAACTGTGCGGTCAGGAGCGCGGCGAGACCGATCGGGCCAGCACCGACAATCGCCACTGTGCTGCCCGGCTGCACCTTGCCGTTCAGCACGCCGCATTCGAAGCCGGTGGGCAGGATGTCCGAGAGCATGACGAGCGCTTCCTCATCAGCACCGGCCGGAATCGGGTACAGACTGGTCTCGGCGTGCGGAATGCGCACGTACTCGGCCTGCGTTCCGTCGATCTTGTTACCCAGAATCCAGCCGCCTGTCGTGCAGTGCGAGTAGATCCCGCGCCGGCAGTAGTCGCATTTGCCGCACGAAGAAATGCACGAAATCAGCACCCTATCGCCTTGCTTGAACGCGGAGACGGCCGCGCCGACCTCCTGGACTATGCCAACGCCCTCATGTCCGAGAATGCGCCCAGGCTCGCAAGTTGGCACGTCTCCTTTCAGAATGTGCAGATCGGTGCCGCAAATCGTGGTGCGCGTCATCTTGACGATCGCATCGCCGGGTGCGGCGAGCTTGGGAATCGGCCGTTCATCGAGCGATTTCTTGCCGGGACCGTGATACACGAGCGCTTTCATGGAATGCCTCCGTTGGACGAAACAGAACTGCTGTACGACTGACTGTAGGCCGGCTGACGTAGTCTCGCTTGACATGTATCAAGCGGAAGTCAGCGTCGGCAGCACGCCTGGAAAAATGGCCTCGTCAGTGCCCACGGATCGCGCCAGCGCTTACGCTGATGGGAACCTTCCCTGCTTCCCGCTCAGGCGTCGACCGCAGGCTCCCGAACAAGCAGCACGGGGCACGGCGAATGGCGCACGAAACGCTCGGCGACGCTGCCGAGCACCATGCGCCGCATGCCACGCCGGCCGTGCGTGCCCATCACGACGAGATCCACGCCGTGCGCGTCGACATAACGCGCGATACAACTGGCGATGTCCTCGGCGATGCCCAGCGTCTCGATAATCTCGGAATGCCCGGACACGTTGAACTCGTTCATCCTAGCGACAGCGTCGTTAAGCAGGCTTCGCCCAACCTGGCGCTCCGCGTCAGTCAGCAGATGGGGGTCGCAGGCGCCCGCGTACGTGAACGCGCCAGACTGGTCGATAACGTAGACGGCGGTCAGTTTGGCGCGCGCCAGTTTGGCCATGCGGATCGCCTCGGTGAGCGCACGGTTGGACGCTTCGCTGCCGTCCACGGCTATTAGAATGTTTGCGTACATGTTTCCTCCTCAGTGTGCATTGCGAAAGACAAGGCGGGCTGCCCGACTTCGGTATCGAGCGGGTCAGGGCCGCGTACGAGCCGGAGTCCCATTGAGCTTCTGTTCGGCGAAATCGAATGCAGCCTTGATCGCCGCATTGGCGCTGGTGTTGAGGCAATGTCTGACCGGGACCAGTTCGCCATCGCGCATGATCAGGTCGAGCCGGGCGTCGAACAGCGGTGTGGGCGCTTCACCGGCATAGGCGCCGTTCCGGTAGCCATCCGCCGTCACGTGGATGGATTCAACCGCGAGGTGGCAGCCCGCAATGGACTTGCCGAAACGTTCCAGACGAATCAATTGCGACGCCGCCTCGGCTTCGATCTGCGACGTGCCCGCGAAACCGAGATAGACGATTTGCATGCCAACTCCCATTTGCCTTCTCCCTGGCGTAACACCTTGTCGCGCAACTTGCTGCGAAATCGTCTGCCGCGGCCGCATCGCTGGCATCGCGATATGAAAACACTGCCCGGACGTTTAGATCATCGGCGCGAACAGCTTGAGCTAATTGACTTGCGTCAAGACATCAACTACGCGTCCGCTCAAACGGCAGTCTCGGCACTCGCCGCTAATTCCACGATGTCAGCCGTGATTTCGTCCTGGCGGACCTGCCGGTACCGTTGCGTCAGTTCATCGAGCGTGTCCCTCACGTTGGCGCGCGCAGCCATCATCGCGCGCACGCGCGCTTCGTTTTCGGCGGCGAACGAGAGCATCAGCGCCTCGCACAGCTCCACATAGACATAGGCTTCGACCAACCCGGCGAGCAGCCGCTCGGCCGGCAACGTGAGCAACGGCGGCTGGCTGCGCCGCACCGCCTGGAAACGCGAAAAATCAAACGGAATCAGGCGATGCTCGACGATCTCGCCATGCGCCGCGATGCCGGGCACCGCGTGAATGACCGACACCTTCGTAGCCGTCTGAGGCTCGAGACGTTGATAGAGCGCATCGGTGATACGGTTGGCCAGTGTGGCCACGTCGTCGGCATGGGACGCGGCCGGCGAACTCCATGCAAACGTGAGGTGACGTTCATTGGCGGCGATCTGGCCACGCGTTCCCACGAGCAGAACTTCGCTGTGCGCCGACGCAAGTCGGAACAGCGTGTGGTCGAGGATCTCTTCATTGAACGCGCCAACGAACCCCTGCTCCGCGCAGAGCACGATGAAGATCTGCGCGCCGTGATCCGGTGCACGCTCAGGCACTCCGCCGCCGTGAGCGAGTACGGCGCCAATCGCGGCGCCCACTGTCGACGCCGAAGAACGGATGCCGGGCAGCCGCTTCTGGGCTTCCCGCGAGCGAGCCGCGGCAATCCCACGCATAGCGCCGATGACGGCGTCGAGCTGGCGGGCGGTGACGCTGCGTGATTCGATTTCGGAGAGTTGGCCGCTCATGTCGGATTCCCGGTTCCGGAGGGCCCACCGGCGACCGGTGGCGTCATCTGTTGAACGAGCTCGCGAACCGTGACGACCAGTACAGCCTGGAGTGCTGCGTCAAACGGTGCGGACGATGAACGCGCGCGAGCCTGCGCCAGTTCCGATTGCACGCGCGGGCCCTGCAGTCGCGCGGCTAGTTGCGTTCGCACTTCAGCGATGATCGTGGCAGGCGCGGCGTCGAACACGCCTGCCGCGAGTGCCGTAAGCAGCGCGATCTCGTCGAGCGTGCGCAAGGCGCTGAAACGCGGCTGGGCAATCAGTGCGCGGATACGTTCGCCACGAGCGATCTTGCCGGCGACACGCGCGTCGGTCAGACCGCCAAAGCGGCTGAACATCTCGAGCTCGAGAAACTGCGCGTAATCGAGCCGCAGACGCCCCGATACGTCCCGCAGCGCCGGGTGCTGCGCCTTGCCGCCGACCCGGCTCACACTCAAGCCCACGTCGACGGCCGGGCGCTGGTTCGCCGCGAATAGCGCGGCATTCAGCACGATCTGCCCATCGGTAATGGAAATCAGGTTGGTCGGGATATAAGCGGACAGGTTGCCCATATCCGTTTCCGCGATCGGCAGCGCCGTCAGGGAGCCGCCGCCGAGTTTGGCCGACAGCCTGGCCGCCCGTTCGAGCAGGCGGGCGTGTACGTAAAAGATGTCGCCGGGATAGGCCTCGCGTCCCGGCGGTTCGCGCGTCAGCAGCGCCAGTTCGCGGTGGGTGGCGGCATGTTTGGTGAGGTCGTCGATAACGACCAGCGCGTGTTGTCCGCGGTCGCGAAAGTACTCGGCTATGGTGAAGCCCGCGAACGGCGCGATCCACTGCAACCCGGGCGCGGACGATGCGCCGGCGACCACGAAGATGCAGCGTTCGGGCGCGCCGTATTGGCGCACGGATTCGATCACTCGCTGCACGGCGGTCGTACGCTGGCCGATGGCGATGTACACGCAGATCATGTCCGACTGCTTCTGATTGACGATGGTATCGATGGCCAGCGCGGTTTTCCCGGTGGCGCGATCGCCGATAATCAGTTCCCGCTGGCCGCGGCCGATCGCGAACAACGCGTCGACGAGCAGCACGCCGGTTTCGACTGGCTCGCTGACCAGGTCGCGTTCGATGATCGCAGGCGCGGGCCGCTCAGCCGGCATGCGTCGCGCGGCCACGACCGGCTCGTCACGGTCGAGCGGCCGTCCGAGCGGGTCAATCACGCGGCCCAGCAGCCCCTCGCCAACCGGCACTTCAAGCACAGCGCCGGTACGGGTCACGCGAGTCCCTGCTTCGACTGCGCTGCCGTCGTCCAGCAGCACGACGCTGATTAGGTCCGTGTCCAACGTGTGCGCGAAGCCCGTCGCGCCGCTTTCGAAATGCAGCAGTTCGTTGAGGGCCGCATCAGGCAGCCCGGAGACAAAGGCGATGCCGTCCCCGAACCGTTCGACGCGCCCGAGCGTCTGCGCATGGGGCGCCACCGCCGTGCGGGTCAGCGTAGTGCGCTGTTCCGTCAGCCAGGGATCGTCGGCCATGTCAGCCGGGCGCATGGTCGCCATCCAGCAACGCCGTTCTGATTCGCGCGAGATCGGCCCCGAGACTGTTGCACACCACCGCATGGTCGGCCCGCAGTTCCAGCCCGGCAATGAGGAGAGGATCGACCTCGATCTGTAGCGACACAGGTCGCTCCAGGCTGGCCGCGAGCACCTCGCGGCAACGCTCCTGCCCCGGCTGCGTCAGTGCGCGCGGCGCGAAGACCTTGAGCGCGGTGCCGTTCGCACCGAGCTGTGCGCGAACCGCTTCGGGCAGCTGCACAATGCCTTCGGCGAGACCCTCGATGAATCCGCTCACGCGCGCACTTTCGGGCAGCCTGGCGAGCAACTTCGCCGCGATATCGACGGCCAGCTGCGTAGCCCGCCGCGCCACCAGTTTGTCCTGCTCGACGCGCGCCGCCCCGGCCTGGGCGATGCTTGTCGAGCGCACCTTGTCCGCCTCGCTTTGCGCGGCGCACAGTAGTGCCGCTTTCTGCGCCTCCGCCTCCACCGCGATTGCCTTCAAGGCGTCGCCGCGCGCGGCGGTGAGCTGCTGCGTTTCGCGAGCCGCGGTGTCGCGTTCCAGAACCGCCGCCCGCTTTGCCGCTTCGGCATCCGCTATCAGTGACTGAGCCGCCTTCTGACGCTCGGCGATGATCCTCGCTACCGGACGGAACAGGAAACGCGCCAGCAGCCAGATGAGGACCAGGGCATTGATCGTCTGCAGCGCGAGCGTCGACCAGTCGATTCGCATGACCGGCGCCTACTTGACGAACGGATTGGCGAACAGCAGCAACAAGGCGATGACGAGGCAATAGATCGCCATCGTCTCGATCATGGCCAGCCCGACGAACAGGGTGCGCGAAACGGTGCCAGCCGAATCCGGCTGCCGCGCGATCGCGTCCATTGCGGCCGCGACGGCGCGGCCTTCGGCCAGTGCCGGCCCGATCGCGCCGAACGACACAGCAAGCGCGGCGGCGGCGATGCTGACGACTTCAATGAGGTTATTCATGAGGTGTTGCCCTGTTCGACGCCGACGGGATCATGGGTATCGCTGATCGCTGCACCGATGAACACCATCGACAGCACCGCGAAAATGTAGGCTTGTACGGCGCCGGTGAGCAGATCCAGCGCCATCAAAGGAATCGGGACGAGCAGGCCCGCGAGGGAAAGGATGATGCCGATCACGAACACGCCGCTCATCACATTCCCGAACAGGCGCACTACGAGGGAAAACGTTCGCGTGATCTGCTCGACGACGTTCAACGGAATCATCACCCAACTCGGCTCGGCGAAGGCCGCAAAATAGCCCGCGGTGCCGCGCGTGCGTATGCCGTAGAAGATTGTGGCGCCCAGTACGATCAGCGCGAGCGCGGCGTCCGTTTCGAGGTGCGCGGTGGGTGGCGTCACGCCCGGCACCAGTGCGGACCAGTTGGCGATCAGCACGAACAGGAACAGCGTGCCGATCAACGCGCGATACCTGGCGGGACTCGTCTGCATGGTGTCGCGGATCTGCTGATCTATAGTGTCGACCAGCAGTTCCAGCACCGTTTGCGTCTTGCCAGGCGTGAGCGAGAGGTTGCGGCACAGCAAGGCGGACAACGCGGTCATCAACGTCATCAGTGCCCAGGTTGTAAGTACCGGCCCGGTGATGGAGAATACACCGACCTGCAGGAGCGGCGCGGTTGCCAGTGGTGAAGCGGTCATGGCCGGCCTCCGTGACGACGCATTGCGATTGCGCGCGCGAGCAGAATGCCTGCCATGCCCGTCAGCAGCGCCAGTGCGCCGAAATGCGCGAGCGTCAGCAGCAACGCACCTGTGAGCGCGAAACGGGCAAGCTGAAGCGCCAGCGCGGCTGCCGCGCGGCCTTCGGCAAACAGCGGGCCGTTCCAGCGCAGCGACATGAAATGCCATGCGCCCGCTAACGTGCCGACCGCGAGTCCAAGCGCGGCCTGCGCGACGATCGACGACGGTGCGCTATTCATGGTGCCCTCCTTGCTGCCGGTGCATCCATTTCCAAGCCGACCAGAAGCCGACTACGGCGCCGAGCATCAGAAGCGGTGCCGAAAAGAACACCCGCGTGCCGAAGGTTCGGTCCAGCCAGTGTCCGAGCGCGAGTCCCATCAGCGTCGGCAGGACGATCGCCCAACCGAGGATGCCAATCTGTCCGAGCCTGCTGCCGAGCGATGGCTCGGGTTCCGCCCGGCCGCGCGAATCACGCTCGGCGGCCTCGCGCGCTGCGCCGGCCATCCTGTCGTGCGGGTCGTGCTCATCGGTAGGGTGCGGGTTCATCGCAGATGCGCTCCCATGCCGGATCCATCGGCACCATCGATGCCCGGGCGCGGGCGCAGATAGCTCAGCATCTGACGCACTGCGCGCGCATGCAATCGCAATTGCTCGACACGGGCGCGGCGTGCCGCGTCGTCTTCATCGGCATGACGGCTGCGCACGCCGGCTTCCAGACTGTCCAGCGAATCACCGGGAATCGCCTCGCGGCAGGCGATCGACACCTGAACGCCGCCCGATACCAACAGCACGCCGCCGTCCACTGCGCAGTAATGGGTGACGCCGTCCGCACAGGTCCAGCGCACCACCGACGGCGTCAGCAGCGTCACGAGGTCGGCATGTCCGGCGCGGATGCCGAACGAGCCGCTTTCGTCCTGCGCGCGCAGGGAAACGATCTCGACGGCGTCGAACCACAGCGTCGAAGGCGTCGCGACGGTCAGTGTCAAAGGCGCGCGGCTCATGGCACCTGCTCCACGGCACGCGCGCTGGCGTCCGGTGCGACGGCGTCCTGTGCGGCGGCCGCCGCTTCCTTGCGGCGACCCTCGTCGAGTATGCCGATCATGTAGAGCGAGCTTTCCTGCCACGTATCGCACTCGCCGGCGAGGATCGCCTTGCAGCCGGCAATCGTGTCGGCGATCGCCACGGAACGGCCCGCTTCACCCGTGAAGGCTTCGGTGACAGCGAAAGGCTGGGTCAGAAAACGCTGCAGGCGCCGCGCACGCCCTACGAGCACGCGGTCGTCGGCGCCCAGTTCCTCGATACCAAGCAAGGAGATGACGTCCTGCAACTCGCGGTAGTGCTCTATGATCCGGCGCACCTCGATCGCAACCGCCGCGTGTTCCTCACCGACTACGAGCGGGTCGAGCAGGATCGATGAAGATGCGATCGGATCGATGGCGGGGTACATCCCCTCCCCGGCCATCGCGCGGGACAGCACGACCATGCTGTCGATGTGCGCTGCGATCGCGGTCACCGCCGGGTCGGTGAAATCGTCGGCGGGCACGTAGACGGCCTCGATTGCAGTGACCGACACGTCGCCAACCGAAACAATACGTTCCTGCAGACTCGCGACTTCGCTCGCCAGCGTAGGCTGATAACCGACTCTTGAAGGCATGCGCCCCAGCAGGCCCGACACCTCGGCACCCGCCTGCACGAAGCGAAACACGTTATCCATCAGCAGCAGCACATTCTGGCGGCGTTCGTCGCGGAAATACTCGGCGATCGTCAACGCCGTAAACGGTACACGCCAGCGTGCGCCGGGTGGTTCATTCATCTGGCCATATACCAGCACCGTGCGCGCCAGGACGCCAGACGTGCGCATGTCGAGCAACATCTCGTGCCCCTCGCGCGAGCGTTCTCCGACCCCGGCGAACACCGAAATGCCCTGATAGCGCTCGACCATTGCATGGATCAACTCCATGACCAGCACCGTCTTGCCGACGCCCGCTCCGCCGAACATTGCCGCCTTGCCACCCTGGGCGAGCGGCGCGAGCAGATCGATCACCTTGATGCCGGTGGAGAATAGCGTCGTCGAGCCCGTCTGCGCGGCGAGCGGCGGCGCAGCGCGATGAATCGGACGGCGCTCTATAAGCGCGGGAAGTGCGGGACCGTCGTCACGAGTCGCGCCCGTCACGTCGAGGAGCCTCCCGAGCACCGCCTCGCCGACCGGCGCCGCAATGGGACCGCCACAGGCTTGCACGCGCGCGCCACGCCGCAATCCCGCCGTCGCTTGCAACGCTAGCGCGCGCACCGTGGTTTCGCTCAGGTGTGTCTGCACTTCGGCGAGCACCGGCGCGAGATCGTCCGACAGGATGAGTAGTGCGTCTTCGATGGGAGGAAGCGGACCATCCGCAAACCTGACGTCGACGACCGCGCCCCGCACTGCGACGACGCAGCCGTCGTTTGCAGTCGACTGTCCTGCTGATGGATCTGCTTCTGGATGAGTCGACATAGGGATCCCGTAGCAGGTTCGAACAGTCGCAAGGTAACGCCGCGATCGGCCCGGAAAAATGACCTTTGTCAAACGTATCGCAGTTGATAACTTGCGATCCGCAGGCAGGAGGCTGGGCCGTCCTTGCCCATCGTCACGACGCGCCGACGAATGCGCGGAAATTCATTTCCACCGCACGGATCTGCTCGGCGCAACTTCTGTACAGCCAGCCCGGGTTGCCATCTGCCCGATACATACCCCGGCACAAACCCTTGAGGCTGATCGTCGAGGCTCCTCTTTCGTCGGTCGTCCGCGTCGCCCACACATAGACGGCGCCAAACATGTGTGGCTCGGCCGTTTCGATCACCGTTTCGTCGGCGTGGCGAATCGGCGTCACCGAGCGCAGTGCAACATACGTCCTGGTCAGGGTCCAAAGACGATCGCAATCTGCGCGCGTGGAACATTCCACCGACGCATGGGCGCGCGCTTCGTCGAGCTGAATTTCCGTATCGCGAAGCGCGGCAACGCGTGCCTCGGTGGTGCACGCCGCGAGTCCGGCGATCAGAAGGGCGAGGATCAATCTATTTTCCATGTCCGCTCATTCCCCCGACGAATCAACACGCCCATTCGAGATTTCGCGATTTGGCGATGTGCCGCTTGAGGTCACTGACAAACACGGCAAGGGCAGCGTGCACACCGTGAAGCGCCTCGCTCGCAATGACCTTGCATTCGGCGGCGGCTGGCTTGCCCACAATCTGCTGCATCTCACGCAGCGCTTTGTCAGCGCCCCGCCCGCCGAAGCTGCAAAAGAACGCCACCTGCGGCAACCGCGCTCGATTCTCCATGAGGTAAGAACGCAACGGGGCCGACACCGAACCCGCCCACACTGGCGAGCCGATGACAACGAGATCGTACGCCGAGACATCCCGCCCCGCCGGTACGATTTCAACGTGCCGCTTGCGGATCGCATCGACTAGCGAGCGCAGATAGCCGCCGGGTCCTTCGCGATTGCTGCAGTCGCAGATCTCCTCGAGATCGGCGTCCAGCATCCCTGCAAGTGCCGACGCAAGCGAACGCGTGGTGTCGGTGCGCGAGTAATACACGACAAGAACGTTAGCTTCGGACATTTTGATCTCCGTACCACGTGCCGTTATGCGTTCACATGCGGGATCCGCAGTACCTGTCCCGAGCATAGGCGTGGCTAGGAGAGTTCTCATGATCCATGTCAAGCATCGAACTCGACCGTCATTATTGCTCCATTGGCGTGTAGGGAATGCCTGACATGAGCGTAGGACGCCCTACGCGCAGCTCAGCGTCACCTGATTTCTATCCACCGTGCCCTGACCAATACTAACTTTCAGGACAGCAGCAATCGAAAGCCCTGCGACGCTCGCGATAAACGTGCCGAGGTTGACCTGTAAGGAGACCAGCCATGCCGAACGATACTTTATCCGTCCATGCCACTGCGCAGGCCGGACAAGCGCAGGACACACGCGATACCGCCAGCGAACTCGACGAAATTCTCGCGCTGGCCCGCGACTCCGGAATGCTGATCACGCTGGACGGGCAAATCGGGCGCGAGAAATACCAAAGCATCGCGGGCTCACTGCACGCCTTCAAACGCTTCGCTGAGGCGCTCTGCAACAACTTCGGTCAACGCGCGGCAACGTGACCAGCATGCGGCCTATTCACCAAAAGAGGTGAGGCATGAAGCTGACTTTTCTAGGCGCGGCAGAAACTGTCAGCGGCTCGAGGTATCTGCTGGAGGGAGCCGGCCTTCGGGTGCTGATCGCCTGGGACGGCAGCCGCGAAAGCGCCCGCGCCCTCACCGACGCGATGCAGGTTATCAAACATGCGAAGTTCGTCACCGTAGTGACCGTGGAAGCAGGGCCGACACACAGCGAACCTGCCGGCATCGACTTCGCCGCGTGGCTGGAACGGCACAACATTCAAGCGGGATTTGCGACCGCCCCCTGCGTGTCCGGCGTCTCCGCAGGTTCACTGCTACTGAATATGCTTACCGACCGCCATATCGACCTCGTGGTGATGGGCGCGTACGGCCATGCGCGCGTACAGGAACGACTTTTCGGCGGTGTGACACGAAGCATGCTTCAGTCGATGACGGTACCGGTGCTGATGTCGCATTGATCCGACGCCCGGGGACTCATGGGAGCACAGGGGTACGCGGAAAGAGCCCCTCGCGCAGTTTTGAAGCGCCTGCTTGCTGGGCGCTTCCCCTTAAAGGCTTGATGGGATCTCGTCGATCGCAAACTCGCGCCGAACCATGAGAACCGGTACTTTGGTACGGCGCAAGAGCGCTTCGGCCACGCTGCCCAGCAACAGGCGCCCGATTCCATGCCGGCCATGCGTGCCCATCACCACCAGATCGGCCTCGCACTCTTCGGCGGCACGGCAAAGCACACCGGCAATGTCCTCGCCATACGCATCGATGGTGCGCGTGAGGCCGCGCACCTTGCGCTGCTCGAACATCGCGCGCGCGTCTTCCAGCGTAGCCCTGGCAGCTTCCGCGTCGGCCGTCGTGCATGGCTGCGCATCGATAAGCCCGGTGCCGACATCGACCAGCCGCGCGGCATGTTCCGCTACGAACACCGCGGTCACGATCGCCTGCGCCGCTTCAGCGATTTTCAGTGCTTCTTCGAGCGCGAGCTGGGCCGCCTGACTGCCGTCGATTGCAACGAGAATCCGTTTGTACATGACTTTCTCCAAGAATTCGCCTCGCTGCAAATGGCTGCGGTCAGCAGGCGTTTCGTGCTTCAGTCTGCAGTTGCGCACCAAAACGCGCTTGACGAAGATCAAGCGCCGCAACCTGCCTCAACGTGATTGCAAGTCGACCGCGTTCCTCGCAACCTCCAGAACAAATGCTCAGTGAAATTGCCGATACGTTATGTGTCAGTAGCAAGACGGTGAGTACCTTTCAATTCCTGGATGCGCCAAAAAATCTCGCGTAGGAAATCCCCTACACGGCTTCGTGCTCGCCTACCTGAAGTTCGTTCCCCGCCGATATCAATTTGAGACAGCGCGACCGATACTTCAATCATGCATTCCAGCCACTCATCTTTGGCGACGGATGGCGGCACGCCCGGCCGCAGACTTGCCTCCCAAGCGTCGCGCGGTAGTTCTTCGACAAGACGAACGAATTTGATCTTGCCTGCAATACGATCAAACGCATTGCCCACGAGCTTTCGCACATGTCCTCTATTAGACAGGAACACACCATGTCCGACGTCGCTGAATACCCAGAAATCATGCCGATCGCGCGCGTCCCGCTGCATGTACTGAAGAATTCAGCGCCTGCAACGTCAGCCAGAGCCCGCACGGTTACCAACTGTTCCGCCTGTACGATGCACGCGCTCTGTATGCCGCAAGGCCTGACGCAGGCAGAAACAGACAGGATGGAAGCGCTGATTAGCACTTCGCGCACCATCAGAAGTGGAGAGTCACTTTATCGCGCCAACGACTCGTTCCAGAGCATCTACGCAGTGCGTGCCGGTTCATTCAAAACCATCGTCATGCATCGCGACGGGCGCGAACAGGTCACCGGCTTTAGTCTCGCTGGCGACGTGCTTGGCCTCGACGGTGTGTGCTCGGGAAGGCATAGTTGCGACGCCCTCGCCATTGAAGACAGCAAGGTCTGCATCATTGCCTTTCATCTGCTCGAAGCGATGTGCCGCGATGTGAAGACGATCCAGCAGCATGTGCATCGCCTGATGGGCGGCGAGATCGTCCGCGAGGCGACGCTCATGATGCTGCTCGGCACGATGTCCGCTGACCAGCGAGTCGCCGCATTTCTGCTGAATCTGTCGGGCAAGCTCAAGTCACGCGGCTACTCGCCGGCGGAATTTCATCTGCGGATGACGCGCGAGGAGATCGGCAGCTACCTCGGAATGAAACTCGAAACAGTCAGCCGGATGTTTTCCAGATTCCAGAAAGACGGGCTGGTGGATACGCACGGTAAGCAGATCAGGATTCTCGACATGGAAGGCCTCGCCCGTGTCTAGTTTGTGCCGCGGCTGAGATCGCGGGACGCGACAAGACTGCGCAAGATGGATTGACGAGACAGCACATCGAACACGCGCGAAGGAGACCCTGAATGAACGCAATTTCCCAACCAACGGCATGGTCCGTCGACCCCCGGCAGCTCGATGAGCATGCGAGTATCGAAGAAAAACTGCGCTTTGCGCTTCGCTATGCGGTGCTGGCGCCGTCCAACCACAATACGCAGCCTTGGCATTTCATCGTCGATGGCGACTGTTTGACGGTCTGTGCCGACCGCACGCGAGCGTTGCCCGTCGTCGATCCATTCGACCGCGAACTGATCATCAGCTGTGGCGCGGCACTGTTCAATCTGCGGGTTGCATTGAGCCGCTTCGGGCTGGCTTATGCGATCACGCCGTTTCCCGCGCCGGCCGACGTAGACGTGTTGGCGCATTTGCGCATTGTTCCCGAGGGCCACTGCGACAACAGCCTCATCCCGCTCTTCGACGCGATCCAGCAGCGCGTCACGACTCGCGACACCTTCGTCGACGAACCGGCGCCACCCGAATTCCAACGACGGCTCCTCGAGGCTGGGGCGGCGGAAGGCTGCGACATCGTCTGCGTCGAAAGCGCAGCTGGGCGCGAAGATCTCGCCGCGCTAATCGGGGAAGCCGATCAGACGCAATTCAAGGATCCGCGATTTCGCAGGGAGCTCGCCAGTTGGGTCCATCCTGGGCGCAACCAGGATGGCATGCCGGCGTTGTCGGCCGGCATGCGCGGCTTGCTCGATCTCGCGGTGCCGCTCGTCAGCTCGGTGATTCGCACGTTCGACCTAGGCGGTGGCGTGGCCGCGGCGCATCACGCACTGGCCATCGGCTCGCCGTTACTGTTGTGCATCACTACCGGAACCGACGACGCCCCCGCGTGGTTCACTGCCGGCCAGGCGCTCGAGCGGGTGCTGTTGACCGCCGCCGCCGCCGGCATGACGGCCTCCTATCTGAATCAGCCTATCGAATCGACGCCGCTGCGCGAGCGGCTGCGCGCCGTTCTCAATCTGGACGGCATGCCGCAACTGCTGATACGCGTCGGCCGCGGCGCACAGGCGCCCCATTCGCCACGGCGTCCGCTCGCCGACGTGATGTCGTAGCGCGTATACCCGCAGACCGCCAATCGCAGCTTTTGTCCCCGGCAAAAGGCATATGGCCGCTGCGCTCATGATCGGCTTGCCGCCGTTTTCGTGCAGGCTGCGCGCAGCCCGCTCGAGCGGATATCGTTGCGCAATGAACGCGCCACTTGCGTCGTCTTCGCATAACGTCCGCCAATTCACCAAAAGGCACTTTTCATAGTGGATTTTCACGCAGGGCGGCAAAAGCGCGGGCACTGACGTGGGGACGCCCCCCTTACCCGCGAGGAGCAAAGTGTCGTCTCAAGTCGTGGGCATCAGCAGAACAACGAAACTGGCGACGCCTAGAATCAGTGCCAACGCGCCATAGTCGATAAAAGCTTGACTGTCGAACAACAGGCCGCGGATAGTCGCTCCCATCCCTGCCAATGCCGTGAAAACGGCCGCCGCTGCCAGAATGATTCTGGGTTCTGCCCGGCCCATGATTCCTCCCCTGCCTCGATGCGCGTGATTCCCTACAGGTACGACATGCACGAGCCGTCAATGATCAGTTCACGATCGACGCAACGCAGGTATTGCGATTGATTTGCATCAAGCGCCGGCCCCTCTTCCCTCCCGCCCTTCCCGTCACTGATGTCGCGGCGATTGATCCCGGTCAACTCCTGCGGACACACAGCGCGCTTAATGGTTGGTGACGGTGTCGTTAGACCGTCGAGGACAGCCAGTTCGAAGACTGGCTGCATCCAATTGACAGGCCATTGCCCGCTACGAGGCTGGAACCGAAACTCGTCTCGCGTACCGACAGACACCCACCCATACCTCCTGGAGGTAACAGTATGAAACGAAGTATCCTGGTCCTATCAATCGCGCTGGCGACGCTCGGCACGACACCGGCGTGGGCTCAAAACGCGTCCGCGGCCGCCGCGCAAACCACGGAAAGCACCGACAGCATCGTCCAGATGAGGAGTGAGATCCGCGCCGCGAATTCCACATACAACGCAAGAGTGAAGGCAGCAAACAAAGTCCGCGATCAGGCGGTTGCCAAAGCGCGCGCTGAGCGCGACAAGGCCATCGATGCTGCGCGCTCGGGAAGCAGCACTAGTTGAGCGGCGTGTGGCCGGCTGTTGTAGTGTTTGTATGCAGCATCCGGCTGCTGTCCACGCAGCCCCAATCTCTTAACCGCAACGGAGTTCGTGTGGACAAGCGGATACAGCATATTTTGAATCAGATCAGCGCGCTCGAGTCGGAACTTCAGACCGAGTTGCATCAAAGGGAGACAAAGCTCTTTTATCGAATCACGGGCAAACGCGTTGAATTCGATGAAGCCGTTGGCAAGATTCACCGCGAGTCGAAAGCGGGCATCGTTCACTGGATTCTCGATAGCCGACCGCAAAATTCTTTCGCGGCACCGTTCGTCTACGTGCTCATTGTGCCCTTGGTGTTTCTCGAACTTTGCATCTCGATTTACCAGGCCCTCTGCTTTCCAATCTACCGCGTCGCTAAGGTCAAACGTGTCGACTACATCGTATTGGATCGCTCGCAACTCGGCCTTAACTTTATGGAGAAGTTTCACTTCGCGTACTGCGAATATGCGAATGGCCTCTTCGCATACGGTACAGAGATTGCCTCCCGCACGGAGCAGTACTGGTGCCCCATCAAGCACGCCCACAAAGTGCTCGGCACCCATGCAAGATACGAACGTTTCCTGGCCTATGGTGATGCGGAACAATATCAGGCGCGTCTGAAGCAGTTTCGCGAAGCGTTGCGCCAGCAGGAGTAATTGCGCGCTTATCTGTCGTCGATGTTTAAACCGCGCACAGGTGTCGCACCCGGTCGAATGGTGTCGGGCCATTCAGCCGTCGCAGTTGTGGTGTCGGCCAGCACGTCGCACAGCACGAGCGACTGGGTGGCCAGGCTGCCGAGCAGTTTGTCCGCGACATGCGCCGTGGCCGAACCACGCCAGCCGGTTGCGGCGGTGTGGAATCTCGCTGGAAATCAGACATAATCTCGAAGAACTGCTGGCTGTACGACAGCGCCTGGGCGAATCCCGCTGGCGCGAGCAAGGTCGACAGGCACAGCATCTCCGGCAGATTGCCCGCGACGCATGTGCGCGCAAGGCCCTACAGTGTCTCAACGAGGCCAAATAGGATTGCCTGAAGATTTGCCGCGGTCAGCCGTTCAAAAGCGTCGCAGCAAAGACTGGTGATGCCGAACAGTTGGTCGAAGGCACTGCGTTGCATACCGAGCCGTTCCGCGGGAATGGTCTGAGCCATCATGCCTCCAAGGCTTACGGCCGGCCTGTGCCGGCCGAAGTTTGCTAGATGCCCGGCATCACGGGATACGGCTCGGTGTGATCGGCCACGCGCTTGACACCAGGTATGTTTTGCGCGGCCACGCGAACCGCTTCGACGGTCTCCAGCGAATGGAATACGCCCCACAGATGCACGACGCCGTCGGCGACGACAATATTGCGCCCGGCGAAGCTCCATTTACGCCCCGCGAGTTCGCCCATTAACATCGCGCGAATCTCACCGTCAGAGAGCGACACATCCGACGCCGACTCCTCCGGCACGCTAGCGAGTGCCTGCACGACATTGGCGCGGCTCACGATACCCACGAGCCGTCCCGCTTCCGTGACGGGCACGCGTTTGATGCGCCGCGTCTCAAGAATGCTGGCCACTTCGCGAAGCGGCGTGTCGGGCTGAACGGACACCACCGCAGTGGTCATCACGTCGCGCACCTTTGCCGCATGGGTCTTGATGTAATCCCGTGCTTCGTGGCTCGCTGACCAGAAATCGAGCCAGGAGGCCCGTGGGCGCTCGTCGGTACCAATTTCGGTGCGGCGGAGCAAATCGCCTTCGCTGATCATGCCCGCGATCTGCCCGTCTGGATTGAGCACCGGCGCGCCGCTAATGCCGTTGCCGACAAAAATTCTGGCGACCTCTTGCACGGTCATCTCGGGTGTGACCGATATGACGTTACTGGTCATGACATCGGATACGCGCATGGTAAGCCCCCTGAACGGTTAGGATCCTTCAGTGTGTGGGGACGGCCCGTACCGGCCGTCTGTATCCGGCCATCGGCAAGCCCTCACGTGGTTTGAGATTAGGCCCGCCTGACATACCATCATTTGACATGGATCATATCGAAGGCCGTTGTGTGCGCCTGTCGATCCGCCCGCTGTAACAATGCCTCGCCGCCTGATTCAGTTCAGATCACCCGGCACCAGCCTTCTTGTCGAACAGGCGGCATACAGTTTGGTTTGTCCATGGAGCAAAACGATCAAGCTTTCAACGATGCGCAACTAGCCGCAACGGTTCCGAGCGCAGTTGCAGCGGTCCACGCCGAAATTCACTCGGACGAAAGCCATTCCAACGCCGTGAATTTCGACTCGGAGTTCGAGCGGGATGTGGGATTCGACAGTCTTGCTCGCGCAGACCTCTCTTTGCCCGGATCGAGCAAGCACTGCATGTGCGCGTGCCGCTCAAAGCGGTTCAACGGTTCTGACACCCGCTGATCGACAAAGTGTTGGACATCTTGAGCCGAAGCCACTCCATACCTTCGCGCAAGCCCGCCAGAACGGCTTCGCGCTCGGTCGGAAAAATACCGCTGTGCTTGAACTCGTGTTTGAAGATTCCATCTGATGTGTGATGGCTGAGTTGGATAGAGCAATCAAAGCCGCCCGCTGCGGGATGTGTGGTTGCGGCGACTGACCAGTCGCCGTCGCCCACGTTAGCTGAAAGCGTCATCAGTTGCTCCCTGTTGATGCGTCGTCGAAGTGAAGCACGCGGGGCAGGCAAGCATCTCTACACCACCGTCAGATTGTCGACGACCGCGCGCACGCCCGGTGCCGACCACGCCGCCCCGCGCGCGGCCGAGCGCTCAGCCATCGAGTCAACCATGCCGGTGAGCGTGACCTTTCCCTCGTGCACCTTCACGCCGATGTGTTTCGCCTCGCGTTCGGCGTGGCGTTGCAGCGCCTTGCCGATCTGTTCGCCGATATCCTGCGCGGCCGCGTCGCCGCCTATCTGAATGAGGTTCGAGACACCTGTCACGCCACGCATCTGTGAAATCGTGCGCGTGGCGACGTGACTCTGGTAGGCCCAATCGACTTCGCCGCTCAATGTCACCCAGCCCTTTTCGACCTGCACCTTGACCGCTTCCTCGCTCAACCCCACAGTCCAGTGCATGATCGCGCGAACGGCGTTGGCAACTTCCTCGTCAGTCCTCACGTCCGAATGCAACAGACGAACGTCCAATTCCACAACGACGGCCTTCACCCCGGCCACACGCTGTGCGGCTTTTTCCGCCGCGAGCTTCTCGGCATAGCTTGTCAGATGGCCCGATAGCGTCACGACGCGATCACGCACTTCGACGCCGATGTCCGTGGCGTTGACCGCCGGATCCCAGGTCAGTTCGTCTTCGACCTGCCGTTTCAATTCCATGTCCGACTTCATTGCGTGCTCCTCAGTTGCAAATAGCTATTCGGCGTCAGTTGATCTGCAAGCGCTTGCGTTCGGATGGCGCTCTCTTCGGCAGCGTCAGAGAAAGCACGCCGTCCCTGTACTCGTCCGCGACCGCCCTCTCATCGATTTCGCTTGCTAATGAAAACGCACGGCTGACGCTGCCCGTATCACGGCCCCGGCGAATCACATGCTCGCCGTCTTTCATTTCCTGATTCTGTTCGACTTTCATGCTGCTGATCGAAACTAGGTTGCCCTCGAACTTCACGTCGATGTCTTTGCTTTCAGCGCCCGGCATTCCCGCCTTCACGGTGTATGCGCTACCGCTTTCAGTTAGTCGGCCTCCGGCCCTGCTCCACACGGAACCGGGTCGAGGCCGGTGCATTCCGGCGGCGCTTCGTTGGCGGGCAATCACTGGTCTCCGCACTCGCATCGAGCATCCCATATGACTGACTTTAGGCTCGTCTGAGCGACACCGATTGACATGCATCAAGCGACACGCACCGCAGGCCAACGCACCTGAAAGCATGATTTCGGTCAAGCCGGAACAGGGGGCCGCGTCTATTCTGAAGCCAGGCTCGCACGTCGGATGCGCTGCATCTCGAACTCGTAGGCCTGCCGGCGCGCTTCCTGGCTGAAACTGGGCATTTGCAGCGCGAAGGCTAGATTCGCGCGGTACAGATCGAACCGTGTAACGGAATTGCCAGCCATCATGGATCTCCCGAGGTGGTGAAGCGGTCCGTGCGTGCAAAACGCGGGCGCGGCAGCGGTGCGTCCAATGTAGGCGCGGCTGTCAGAAGTCGGTTGACCTGAATCAATCGCAAGGCGGCTTGCCGCGACAGCGAGTGCAGTGTGCTCCGCCGGGCCGTTTTCGCGGTGCGCTTACAGCGGCGAAAACGCCCTGACGATAGGCGGCAGCAGCGGCATTATTCGGCGTAGACTTAGTTTGTTCCTGCTTTATCTGAATTGAACCGATCGATCGCATCTCACACCTTTGTCGGAGATACCGGTGGTTTTCAACTGGAACGATCCAAAGCGCAGTGCCGGATCGGCGAACGATTCCGACGTGCCGCTGGAGGACCGCTATCCGTTGCTGATAGACGCGGTGCAGGATTATGCAATCTTCATGCTCGATCCTACGGGACGCGTGGCAAGCTGGAACAGCGGCGCGCGCAAAATCAAAGGCTATGTGGCCGACGAAATCATCGGCCGACATTTCTCGATCTTCTATATGCCTGAAGACGTCGCCGCCGACAAGCCGGGCCGCGAACTGGTTCTCGCGACCGCGCAAGGCCGCGCGGAGGACCAGGGGTGGCGCGTGCGGCGCGACGGCTCACGATTCTGGGCAGACGTCACGATCACGGCCGTCCACGATACGTCCGGCGCCCTGCTGGGCTTTGCCAAGGTCACCCGGGATATGACGGAGCGCATGCGGCTCGCCGAACTCGAGCACGCCAGCGAATTGTCTGCACATATGCAGGTCGCCCGCGAAGATGAGCAAAGACGCATTGCACGTGAGTTGCACGACGATCTCGGCCAGCAACTCATTGCGCTCAAGATGGGCATCATTGCGCTCAGTCAGCGCCTCGCCGCAAATGGGACCGATCCATCCGGATCCGCCGCCGCGATCGCCTTGCAAGGTCAGATCGACAGCATGATCGCATCGCTTCGCCGCATTGCCGCGAATTTGCGGCCGCCCATGCTGGACGATCTCGGTCTCGCGGCGGCACTCGAATGGCTGGTGGACGATTTCACGCAGCGGTTTCACATGTCCGTCAAGTTCCATACCGATATCGACGACGCGACCGTCGCGCCGTTTGCGGCCAGCGCGCTATACCGCATCGTGCAGGAAGCGCTGACGAATGTGGCCCGGCATGCGCAGGCAAGCGAGGTGCTAATCGAGGCATCGAGCGATGCTGACACCTGCACGATTCATATCGAAGACAATGGCCGCGGTACGGTCGTGGCTGACGCTGGCAAGCGCGGTTCATTTGGACTGCTCGGCATGCGGGAGCGGGTGCGCCAACTGCACGGCACCCTGAAGATCGATAGCGCGCCCGACAAGGGATTCAGGATCGCCGTGCAGATACCGATCAATGCGATTCGTCCGGATGAGAGCCCGCCAGTTTGACCATCTCGAGCGGAACGCTGGCAGTACGCGCTTCGCCGCCCAGCGTCTGCACGTCTTTTCGCAGCGCGGCGATCTCACCGCGTAGCGCCTTGATGTCACGATGCATCTCGCGCCTCAAGATCCGCTCTTCCTGTTCGACGAACACCGCGGCGATGCTGGCGAAAACCAGCGACAGGAGTCCGTAGCCGAGCAACACGACGAAGGCGGCGAAAACGCGCGATGCAGGCGTGGTCGGCGCCAGGTCGCCAAAGCCGACTGTCGCGCTGCTTTCGAAAGCGAGCCAGATGCCTTCGGCGTATGTATGTACGCTCGGTTCGAGCCAGTAAAATCCGGCGCCTGCGAACACGAGCAGCAATGCGGCCGTTAGCAGCAGCAGCCACAGGCGGCCAGGCGAGAAATAACTTCTCAACGACACCACGATGCGCACCGCCACGAGCCCCACGAACAAGATGCGCAACACCCATTCGACCGACGACCACGGCGCGATTCCTCCCACCACACTCGCCGCTGCCGCCACAGCAATCAGAACGTCGTAACCATTGCGTCTGAGGAACCGCTGCGGTTTGTGGCTCAGACAGGCCATACGGGTCAGGACCGCCGCGAATCCAGCAGACATGCAGGCGTAGAGCGCGCGCCCGCCCAGCTGAAACCCGGATGCAGTCGCCAGTTCGAAATAGAACGCGGGAATGGCGAGCACGGTGAAAGCGAATAGAACCCACTGCATCCACCGCCATGCCCGCACGGCGCGCGCATTGTCGTGCGGGTCGACGCCGGCAAGACCCGCAACACGCAAACTCTCCTTCATGTCGACACCGCCCTCAGCAGCGCAAAAGCTGTCGCCCGCCCGCTTTCCATTTCCGCTTGGTCATTTTTCATTCAACGGCATGACGTACCGTTGCCCTCAAACTCGCCTGTTCTTAAAAGTACGGGTATGACGAAGTAGATGATTTGACCTGGATCATCGACCGTCATGCGAGCAGCATTCTGCTCGCCGTGGTGACAGTTGACCGATGAAAGAAGAATTCATCATCGTCCCCGCGGTGCTGTTGCGATTGATTTCCATCAAGGCTGCCGCGCTTCGTCTCGCTCGCGAGACTCCTGCCATGAACGCGTGCGGCGCTCCGCTCCCCCCTTGATATGCATCAAGAGGCGCCGCCCGCCACTCGGTCATAGTCGCCCTGCACCCACGCTGATTCGCCGCGAACCGCAAACGACGGAGCGCAGGCGCCGGCGCCTCATGGCCAACAAGAGCCCGCCCTCATCGGTAAAGCGTTTCGCGCTTCACCGTCTTCATGACTCATGTGAGGAGTATGTCTACCATCGATACCGCTCCACCCAACGCCGCCGCATTGCAGATTCCGCTCGCACGGCATGCCAGCATCGACGGCATGGAGGCTGATCGCGCCCTCGTTGCCGAGGCTGGCCAGGATCACGAAGCGTTCTGGGCGTCGCTCGCCCCACAGAAACGCATACGGGAACGACGGAATGTCGCTCATGTGAATCCCGCCGCAGACCACCACGCCCTCCTTCGCGACCGCTTGCAATGCTTGCGGAATGAGCGCACCGACCGGTGCGAAAAGCAACGCCGCATCGAGCTTGTCGGGCGGCGCCTCGTCACTGCTGCCCGTCTAAGCCGCGCCGAGACGCAGTGCGAGTTGCTGGGCTGCGTGATCGCCGGAGCGCGTGAACGCATACGTGCGTTGCTGATGACGCGCAACCTGCGCGACGATATTGCGCCGCGGCGCCAAAACCGTAGATGCCGATCCGCTGCGCGCTGCCCGCCATGCTCAGGGTGCGATAGCCGATGAGACCGGCGCATAGCAGCGGCGCCGCCTCGATGTCCGTGTACTGCCCCGGCAGATGAAAGCAGTAGCGGCTGTCGGCGATGGTGCGCTCAGCGTAACCGCCGTCGATCGTATAGCCTGTGAAGCCGGATTCGTCGCACAGATTTTCCCGCGCCGACAGGCAGTAGCGGCAATGCCCGCAGGTGTGGCCGACCCACGGCACCCCCATCCAATCGCCAACGGCGAACCCTGTCACGCCCGCGCCGAGCCTGGCTACCGTGCCGACGATTTCGTGGCCTGGAATGACCGGCTGTTTGGGATGCTCGAGTTCGTGGTCCACCAGATGAAGATCGGTGCGACACACGCCGCACGCGTGAATATCGATCAGGATCTGGCCGGGACCGGCGGCGGGATCGGGCACCTCCTGCTCCCGCAGCGATGCTGCGCTACCGTCGAATACCATCGCACGCATAAGATGCTCCTCGAACTTGCTCCAGCGGCCCACTACAGGGCTTTTGCTGGCGTGGAGCATTTAAAGAAGCGTTGCGCTCCGCCGCCCCGCCGAATTCACCCGCAAAAGCGGAAGTAGCCGCTGTGCATCAGAACCGGTTTGGCGCCGATCTCGTTAAGCAGTCGCCTGGCTGCGTGTTCGATCGGATGCCGGTTCGAGTTAAATGCGGCGATCAGATCGTCTTCGCGCAGCGACGCGGCGCCGAAATGATCTTCGAGGGCTTCGGCGGTGATCGCGCACTGGACGCGAGCACCGTCCACTTCGGCCGGGAACGCGACGACGAGGTCGCGCGCGCAATACTCCGGATGTTCCTCGGGAAAATGAATCTTCATGACCATCACCAGGTTCGTTGCGCAGGATCTGACGCTGGAACGGCGTGTCTGCACGCCCACGCACGTGCAACACTTTCTTGGCCGCCCATTCTGTGCGACACCCGTCTGTCGCCAGCATAGGAGTTAAGCGCGATACATCAAATTCACGGCTTGCGTCCTGGTTGACCGAGGTCAACGGCACGCAAGTCACCGCCTCTACACTGACCTCATTCCCCTTGCAAAGGAGCGCGTGCCATGAACGCCCTATCCCGAAGTTGTCTGGTGACATGTGCAGTATTCGTGCTGACTGGCTCTGCTGCGCACGCCGAAACGGAGCCGACCGCGCTTGTCGATCAGCAACACTGCATGTTCTGCCACACGCGCGATGCACCATTCCTCGCGCCGTCGTTCCAGCAGATCGCCGAGCACTATCGCAACGTGCCGAATGCGCAGTTCATGCTCGAGCACAAGCTGCGGCTCGGCGGCAAGGCGCATTGGGGCGATATGGCAATGCCGCTGCCAGCCGATCGCGGCGGCCCGTTGTCGGCGGAGGATGCGCATACGCTGGTGCAATGGGTATTGAGTCAATGAGATTGCCTTCGCGGGGACGACCCGCAATCCGGCTTCATTCAAAGTAAGCGTTCGTTTCGGAGATTCACATGCGCCTCACTATTCATCTCGACACGTTCGATCGTGTCCATCCGATGGCATTTGCAATCCTGTGGCTGGACAAGGACACGCGGCGATGGTCGCGCGAAGGACACCTCGGTCTCGATCTGCCCGAATGGGGCGTACTGCATGTGGATTGCGGCAACACGCTTGTGTGCGGGTCGGAAGGTTCGGCGCCCGTTTGCGTGCTCGAAGGGCTCGATCTGAACGACTCCGACGGGCCGTTCGAGGGCGAAACCGGACGTGCACAATGGTGCGCGGAAAGCGGCCGCGACCTAATGTCCGGCCACTGGCACGTCCAATGTATCGACACCGATCAGATAGAACCGGAGCACGGTCTCTTTGCCGCCGGCAACGACGTGTGAAGTGCAGACGTCACCGGCACCTGGAGGAGCCAACGCCATGGGACTCACAACCGATCTGCACGGCGTCCGTCACGCGTACGGGCTCTGTTTCGTGCGTGCGCCGTGGGCTTATTTCACGCGTTTGCCCCTTGACCAGCAATGGGGCGACGGGTGGGAGCGTGCACCCTTCGAGAGGCATGCGGGCCTGCCCTACGAAGACACCGCGCAACAGATTCTGACCGTCGCTTTCGACGGGCCGTTGCTGCCGCCCGACGCCGGATACGACGGCCGCGCACGCAGCGTGAACGAGATCAATCGAGGCGACGCACCATGGCTGCGCACGCAGAATTTCATCAGCAACGCGCCGATCAGGATCGCCGCGGGCGTGTCGCTCGAGAAATTCGTGGAACTGGTCGAACTGGCGGGCGGACATGTATTTGCCCCGCTTGGCTGGGGGGCACTGCGTCTGGAGCCGATCGTACCAACCGAGTCTTCAAGCGCTGTAACGTGCCAGCGCCTGATCGATGCTCCATGACCGGCATCACACAAAGTTGCGCGCTTACATATCGCCGCCGTTCGCCGTAGTAAGCAACTGTACAAAACATGCGGTGTTGCCAGCCAGGGCAGCGATGCGGTAGCAAAGCAACTGTCGCATTCTGGAACTGCGCCTGAAGCATTCTCTGCGGACCGCTCCTGATGACGTTGCAACCTTCGATTCGCGAAAATCTCATGCGAAGAACCTCGACCTGCTGCTTGTAGTTCAGTTCAATAGGCAACGATCATGGCAGGAATAGATTCAGGTCCGCCGGGCAGCCGCTCTCAGGAGAAAATATCCCGGATCTCTGAGATTGAGCCACCTACACCCCGAAGTCGGCATCTCAAACGCTACGAGCTGATACTCCAAGAGTGCATCCAGATCGACGGGGTTAGGTCGTCCCGATCCGGCGTCTCCCTGCAGAAGTATTAAGGACACGAACTCATGCGGACTGAGCATTTTCGTATCCTCAGCGATGCCCTGCGGCGAATAGTCACCAACCCGATAATCGCGTTTTTGAACAAGTGCGCGGCAATCCTCCCCCTTCAGGGGGCCGCATCCAGCGCATCCACGCGAGCGTCGCGAACGCGCGTCACGATTTCCTGCACAAAACATCGAACACGATCAGCAGGAATCACGCGACGATCGCCGTCGTAGACTTACAAGTGCGCAACATGAGCAAGTCGGCGAGCCATACGGCCAACGCGCCGGGTCGCTATGTCCGGGCAAAGTCGGGACTTAAAAAGGCCATCCTCGATGAGGGTGGTTCGAGTTTTGCCGCCAGTTGAAGTACAAAACCGCGCACCTTGTGACGGCGATCACTAAATCGTGTTCCGCTTGCGTCACTCATGTGGACACGATAAGTGATTACGATACGCCGTCGACGCGCATTTTGTCGCAGGTGCTGGATTCCACGTGGATATCAATGGGCAGGTGGCGAGCGAGGCGCTCGTCACGAAGGAAGACAGTGTTGTATTGTGCAGGTGGGAGACAAGCTTCGCGAGCTCGCACTGATCAAGTCTTACAGCGATAAGTTTTGCTGCCAGGGCGACTTTGCTTTCCGCTGCGACTGGGTTTGGGAAAGTCCCCTCAAGTCAGCATGTGTCGACCGATCGTGAAGTTCATTAACTCCGCTGGCTGCTCGGCGGCGCCATCGTAACGGGAACGGATATCTGGACAACGCATCTTAACGGCAGAATCAGTTTACAAAGATAAGCACTCGACCAATCTGCGTTACTCGCGCTGGCATCGAGATGCGTAGGCGCGAGCCATTTTTCAACAAGAGATCGCAAGGTAATGCGGCTGGTGTTCATGGCATGCTCCCGAAATCGGTTCGAACTGCGACGGAAGACTGTTTTACAGGTCCGTGAAACTATTATTGGATGGGCGCAGGTGAAGTTAAATCAGAGCCGCCTGAGAGTAACGTAGCCAAAAGGCTGTGTCGCAACAAGGCTCTGCGGTAAAATTCGCCGTTCGATACTGACGGCGAATCCGATGGCCAGGAAGAAGAAAACGGCGCGCAAGACACTTCCCGCAGACATTGGTAAGGTGCTCAAACGCGTGCACTATCCGCTGGATGTGATCATGCTGTGTGTGCGGTGGTACGTGGCGTATTCGCTGAGCCTGCGCAAGCTCGAGGAAATGATGACCGAGCGGGGTATCGCGGTTGACCATTCCACGGTGCATCGCTGGGTGATCAAGCTCGTGCCGCTGTTTGAAAAGGCATTTCGCCGTCGCAAGCGCCCGGTGGGCAGGAGCTGGCGCGTAGATGAGACCTACGTCAAGGTCAAGGGACAATGGAAATTTCTATACCGCGCCGTCGACAAGGCGGGCAACGCAGTCGATTTCCTGCTGCGCGCCCATCGCGACAAAGCCGCAGCGCATCGCTACTTAAAGAAAGCGATTGATCAGAACGGCGAGCCCGAAACGATCACGGTGGACAAGAGCGGCGCCAATCTGGCCGCCCTCGAAGCGCTCAACGCCGGGCGACCAACACCGATCAAAATCCGGCAAAACAAATACCTGAACAACATCGTCGAGCAGGACCACCGCGCTATCAAACGGATCATCAGACCGATGATGGGCTTCAAGGATTTTCGCTGCGCGCGCATCATCCTGTCCGGCATCGAGATTGCGCACATGATTCGTAAAGGGCAGATGCATGATGATGGCGTCGCTGCGACTGATGCCGATCAATTCTATTCTCTTGCGATGTAGGCAGTCCTCTTCATTGCGGTCATTTGCTCAGCTTACCTTCCTTTAACGCGACACTACCGGGCCGGGACCGGGAGATTTGGGGACGGGCTGCCGGCGAGATTGACCGCGAGGATCAGCATCAGGAATGAGGCGTCGCAAGCCAAAGCTGTTCGGATTGTGCCGGTGACTCACACTTCAGAGGAGCGACTGATTCTGTGGGCGTCGGAAGGCGCATTCGGAACGCGCTTAGCGAGTGACGAAAGACTTCGGCATCAACTCGCCGGGCATTGCGCTCGCCCTCGATTTGCTCGACCAGATCGACACATCGCAGGCGAGAATCGCGCGCTCGTAGCGCGACAACGTCATCAACGAGAAAACGCATTCGATTCCCCCCGGCGAGGTGACGCCCATCGCGACGACAGTCGTCGCCATTGTTGATGTTCATCAATTCTGGGAGGGGATGAAAGTTGGGTGGGCGCGAGTGTCAGGACGGGACGAGTTCTGGTGATCTGAAGTGCGAAAACCGGTTGACAAAACATCGTTCCAATTGACCATTGAACGGGGGGACGTCGGTCATTCGCGCGGTACAGTGGCCAGCAAGTCATCAGGAAACTTGAGCATCCCCAAAGCACAGTGCACTTCACAACAAAAAATCGGCCAGAATAAGCTCGCTACATCTGCGAGGGAAGGCGATGAAGTCGATCAAATTGCGTGTGCCGCGAGAAGAGGCAGCCGATCTTCCCGACGACCTGGCGGCCTGGGCGAGATTCACCGGCGTTGATCCCGGGATAGCTGTAATCAGCGAACCGGTTACTACGACAGATGCAAGTTCGCCCATCCTGTACGCGGTCTACATCAGCGAGAGCTTCTTCGAGTAGTTCCCTGAATGGCGAATGTACGTAGACCAATAAGCCCGGGGAAACCCGGCAAAGTGACTTTGAACGGCTCAGTTTGTTAAGGCTTGTTCGACGAATTACACAGGATTCGCTGCTCAGCATGGAGCAAGCCCATGGTTGATGGCAGCCAGGATGATCGGCAGCAGAACCGGCTTCACGAAATAGTGATCAAATCCGGCGCGCATCGACTCAGCCCGCTCAAATGGCAACGATAGGCCACTTACCGCGACAAGCAGCGGCGCAGGTATCGCCTGAACACGTCGGATCGCTATCGCCACCGCGCGGCCGTCGAGATGCGGCATTTCGATGTCGAGCAACACTGCGGCCGGATACCATATGCAGTATTCGGCGAGCGCGTCAGCACCGTTCCTGGCGGTCCGGATTTCAAAACCCCGATCACAAAAAAACAGTGCATACCCCGCCAACATATCTGCATCGTCGTCAGCGATAAGCAGGCGTGCGCCCACAGCGATGGACATTGGCTTCCCCTGGTTGCTTTCTTATGAGCAATTTAAGGTCCCGGATACGGGTCAGTTCGCCGGTTTGTCGCGATTCACATAGGGCGAACCGTCAGAACCATACTCATCATGCCGTTAACGCATATCGCGGCAGAGTAATGGTGAAGACGCAGCCGGTGCCCGGCATATCGCGGACGCTAAGAATTCCGTTGTTGGCCTCAACATTACGCCTCGCGATTGAAAGACCTAGCCCCAGTCCGGTTCTATCCTCGCCGTTCTGGGTGAACGACAGAAACATCCTTTCCGCATCACCGGGTGGGAGACCACCGCAATGATCCTTCACATCGATCAGGATGCGATCCGACAGCGCGTAGGCGTCCAACGTTACTTCGGTGTGGTGGTGAGTGAACTTAAGGGCATTTTGCAGCAGGTTTCCGACCGCCGAATAAAGCTGGTCACGATCCCCGCTGAAGGCAAGCCGCGAATCCACAGCAGAAACCGTCAGTGCGCATCCACGAGTCTGGGCCACAAGGTCAGCGGCATATTTCACCTCAGCGATGAAGTCCGCAACGGAAAACATCCTTGATTGCAAGGAAATTCCAGCTTCCGTACGAACCTCGTCCAGCGAGTGATCGATAAGATCGCGCAAGCCGTTCAGGCTCCGCTCCAAAACCGACCCCGTAGCCCCGGACAGGTTTAAATTTCCGGTCTTGGCTGCGGTAAACGCAAGCGTCGCGGTTTGAAGAAAATTACGCAGTTCATGTGCGAAAAAACCCAGTCGCTCATGCATCTGGACGGCTTGCCTGTCCGCGACGGCGAAATCGCGCTGATAGCTGAATTCCGTGACCGCGTCGGCGACGGCATTGTCCAGGCAGCGCTTCAGGCGGCGGGAAACGAAGCGATTTTCGCTTTCTGGTCGAAGGGATTTGGGGCAATGTGGGACGCAGGTAGCGCATTGCACGAGCAGACCAAGGCTGCGGTGAAGGAGACTGTGGACGTCATCGACAAAGCCCGCAAGCCGGTAGCCTAGGCTTAAAACGCCAGGCGCCTCTCATGTGCGGAGAGGACCGCAGTCATTGTCCTGTCCGCAGATGGTCCACTCGACAGGAAATCCGGGAAATTGCAACCCGAGCGGGAATAGCTGACCTGCGTATCAAGCGAAGAAACTGGAATGCAGGCACACATACCAGATGCGTCTGCCGCAGAAAGCCGGCACAGACATGTCGGTGCCACAGATTTTTGACGGGACACCCCACTATTGATCTAAGGCGCGCATGGAAGCTGAAGTCTACAAAGGGTACGCCATCTGGGGGCACGCCATCCGCGAGCATGGAAATATCTTGCGGCCGGCGCGATATGCCGGCAACGGGACAATCACAAAAGGCTCAAAATTCGTCGAAGCCTCAGGTGTTCTTGGAAGCTTTAAGACCGACGAGGATGCCCAGGTCGCTGGACTTGCGTGGGCGCACGCGTGGATAGAACGCCACGGGTAGTCAGAACCAAGTCGGCGAAAGCCCCGATGCTTCGCAAGTTTCCGTATACGGGTCTCCGTGGCGCATGGTGCTTCATTCCCCTGTGACGTATCCGTACGAAGACCTGCACTCTTGCGGGCGTCTCGCGCAAAAAGAGTCTCATCCAACTGATGGCTTTATTTGTTGATGTCTCATGCCGCTATTCGCAGGGAAACTCTAGACTGCGGTGAACACATTGACCAGTTCCACGTTGGGTTGCGTGCAGTGCGATAACGGTATAGCGGGCATCCGCTCAAGAACTGCGGAAGCCCGCCAAGTACTCACAAAAGTGCCCTCCAGTACGACGTTTTTCATCCGTGCACCGAGACGGGTCGTCGTCCGATGATCGCGACAATGGCTTTCGGTATCTACGCATACTGGTGTTTTAGCCTAACGCATGCTGCGTCGCCCGGCAGCCGCATTAGCCGAATTAATGCACAACTTGAACGCGCTAGCAAAATTGATGGACATCCAGCTGTTCGCCCGTTGATGAAACACATCGTTTGGCAGTGACGGCACTCTGGCCTGCCAGCCTTACTGGGCGCGGGCCGCAGCGCTTCCTTCGCTAGCAAATGCTGTGAACATGGCTAGCAGAATTAGCGAACATCAACAGGAGTCGTCCATCACATCAGAGCCCCTCAATCCCACCGCACGTCACGCACCTGAACGATGCCCGCCTCGATCCGCACCGGAAACACAACCACATCCTCATAAGCCGGCGGCGCCAACACCTTCCCCGTCCTGATGCAAAACCGCGCACCGTGGCGCGGACAGATAACCACGTCGCCTTCCACCAGACCGCCTGTCAGGATGCCGCCGTCGTGCGGGCAGATATCCTCGATTGCATAGCAAGTGCCGTCGACATTGAACACGGCAACCTGCGCGCCATCGACCTCGACGCTGCGAACACCGCCGACCGGGAAATCCTCAATCGCGGCGACATCGACCCAGTCAGACATATCAAAGCATCCCCAATTGCAGGCGTGCCGCGTCCGACATTCGCTCTCTCGACCACGGCGGATCCCACACCAGCTCGACGTGCACGTCGTTCACACCGCTCACCGAGAACACCGCATCCTCCACCGTCGCCGGAAAGGTCTGTGCGACCGGGCAGCCGGGTGCGGTCAAAGTCATGCGGACCTCGACACGGCCTTCGGCTTCGTCCACGTCGAGACCGTAGACAAGCCCCAGGTCGTAGATGTTGACCGGAATCTCCGGGTCGAACACGGTGCGCAGCGCGTCGATCACGCGTTCTTCAAGACGTTCTGTTGTTGCCCCACTGCCAGGTTGTGCGGCCTCGGCGCGCTTCAGCCAGTCGAATGTACTCATCGTCTGCCTCACTCTGTCGAAACGGGGCGGTCCTCGTCGTGCAGCGCCGCATGCAGCGTGTGCCATGCAAGCGTCGCACACTTTACGCGCTCGGGAAATTCGCGTACACCGGACAGCACCGTCAGCTTGCCCAACTCCGGCGCGACTGCCGCCTGCCCCGCAGCCGGCGTTGTCACCATGTCGTGAAAGCGTCCAAACAGCGCTTCGGCCTCTGCTTCCGTTTTGCCCTTCAGCGCCTCGGTCATCAGCGACGCGGACGCCGTCGCAATCGCACAGCCCGCGCCTTCGAAACTCGCCTCCTTGACGAGGCCATCCTCGATTCGCAGATACAGCGTGATGCGGTCGCCGCACAACGGGTTATAACCCTCGGCCTTGTGATTGGCGTCGGCCAGCCCATGACAGTTACGCGGCCGCCGGTAGTGGTCGAAGATGACTTCCTGATACAGATCGCGCAGATCGCTCATGAACCGAATATCTCCTTGACCCTGCCAAGCCCTTCGATCAGGGCGTCGATATCTTCGCGCGTGCTGTAGAGGGCAAGCGACGCGCGCACTGTCGCCGGTACGCCGAACCGCTGCATCACCGGCATCGCGCAGTGGTGACCCGCACGCACCGCGACGCCGTGATGATCGAGAATTGTGCCGACATCATGCGCATGCACGTCGTCGAGCACGAATGACAGGATGCTCGCCTTGTCGCGTGCGGTACCGATGAGACGCAAGGCCGGTATCGCCTGCAATGCGTCCGTTGCATAAGCGAGCAGGCCGGCCTCGTGCGCGGCGATCACTTCCATGCCGATGCTGTCAACATAGTCAAGCGCCGCGCCCAGCGCAATCGCGCCGGCAATGTTCGGCGTGCCTGCCTCGAACTTCCACGGAATCGCGTTGTATTCCGTTTTCTCGAACGTCACCGAACGGATCATGTCGCCGCCGCCCTGCCACGGCGGCATCGCTTCAAGCAGTGCGGCCTTGGCATACAGCACGCCGATGCCTGTCGGCCCGTACACCTTATGCCCCGAAAACGCGTAGAAATCACAATCGAGCGCGCGGACGTCGACCGGCAGATGCGAGATCGCCTGTGCGCCATCCAGCAGCACCGGCGCGCCCTTCGCGTGCGCCGCTGCAACGATCAGCTCTACCGGATTGATGCTGCCGAGCGCGTTAGCCAGATGCGTAATCGCGACCAGCCGCGTATGGTCGTTCAACAAGCGCTCGTACGCGCCGGCATCAAGTGCGCCCGTATCGTCAATCGGCACGACTTTCAGCACCGCCCCAGTTTGCTCGCAGACCATCTGCCACGGCACGATATTCGAATGGTGCTCCATCGCACTGATCAGGATTTCGTCGCCAGGCTTGAGCTGCGGGCGCGCAAAGCTCTGGGCGACGAGATTGATCGCTTCGGTCGTGCCACGTACGAACACGATCTCGTCCGGACGCTGCGCGTTGATGAAGCGTGCGATCTTCGCGCGTGCTGCTTCGAACGCTTCGGTCGCGCGCTGCGACAGCAGATGCACGCCGCGGTGCACGTTGGCGTTGCTATGCCGGTAGTAAGCGTTTTCCGCGTAGATGACCGAGGCCGGCTTTTGCGTAGTCGCGCCATTGTCGAGATAGACCAATGGCCGGCCATGTACACGCTCGCCCAGAATCGGAAAATCGGCCCGCCAGTGCTCGACATTGCGCGGATCTGGCGCCTGCATCTGTCCAATCGGCTTCATAGCAACTCCCTGATGCGCTCGCCTTCCGGAGTGCGCGCGAGCAGCAGATTTTCAAGCCGACCGCGGAGCGATTCGATGCGCACACGTTCGACAATGTCGCGTGCAAATGCGTAGGTCAGGAGCGCTCGCGCCATGCGTTCCTCGACGCCGCGCGCACGCAGATAGAACAACTGGTTCTCGTCCAGTTGACCGACCGTCGCGCCGTGTGTGCATTTCACATCGTCGGCGTAGATCTCGAGTTGTGGCTTCGTGTCGATTTCCGCGTCGCGCGACAGCAGCAGGTTGTAATTCGCCTGATGCGTGTCCGTTTGCTGCGCATCGCGATGCACGATGACGCGCCCGTTGAACACGCCGCGCGCGGCGCCGTCGAGCACGCCACGGTAGTATTCGCGACTCGAGCCATGTGGCCCTCCGTGATCGATGCGCGTGTGGTGATCGACGTGCTGCCGGCCACCAACGAAATAGAGACCGTTCAATGTGGCTTGCGCGTTCGCGGCGTTCAGGCCCGTGTCAATGCCCGTGCGCGACAACGCGCCGCCGAACGCGAACGCATGCGAGGTAAAACAGCTGGCGCGTTGCTGCGCAGCAGCGACCGACGCGATATGAAACGCCTTCGTGCCTTCCTGCTGCAACCGGTAGTGCTGCACATCTGCCTGTTCGCCTGCGACGATGCGGGTAACCGCATTGGTCCAGTACTCGTCATCGCCAAACCCTACAAAGTGCTCGACGATCACGCAGCCTGAGCGTGCTCCCGCAAGCACGACATTGAACGGCTGCACCGCAAGTCCCTCTTCGTCGGTCAGGAACAGCATGTGCAGCGGTTGATCGATGACCTCGCCAGGCGGTAGCACGACGGCAAATCCATCCCTCATAAACGCCGTGTTGAGCGCGGTAAAGCCGTCGGCATACGTCTGCGAAGCGATCGCAGCCTGCAGTCGTTGCGGTATTTCTCTCAACGCCCGCGTGAGCGAGCCGACAAACACATCATGCGGCAAACCAATCAGTTTCGACAGCCGCGGCACATGGTGACCGTTAACGAATACCAGTCGATGGCCAGCCGGGTCCAGCACGAGTCCATCGACGATGCGTCGCACGTCGCTATCATCGGTGCGGCCGGTGCGTTGCGGCGCGAAATGCCAAGGACGCTTGCCAATCGCCGACACGTTCGTGTACTTCCAGTCCTCGTGCCGCGTGGTCGGAAGGCCCAGCGTGTCGAACTGTTCGAAGGCGCTTCGGCGCGCGGCACGCAGCCACGGCAACTCGGCGCCGGGCAACGTCTTCGCGAGTCGTTCAAAAGCCTGATGGAAATGGTCGAGAGATTCGTTTTTCATGGATGTCCCGCACTCACTGCACTGGCTGCACCGGCTGATTGCACGGCCTCATCCTCGATCCAGCCATAGCCCTTGCGTTCCAGCTCCAGGGCCAGTTCACGCGGCCCTGACTTTACGATCCGGCCGTTCGCCAGCACATGTACGCGATCCGGCACGACGTAATCCAGCAAGCGCTGATAGTGCGTGACCAGCACAATCGCCCGTTCGGGGCTGCGCATGCTGTTGACGCCCTGCGCGACGATCTGCAGCGCATCGATATCGAGTCCGGAATCCGTTTCGTCGAGAATGGCGAGCCGGGGCTCCAGCACCGCCATCTGCAGGATCTCGTTGCGCTTCTTTTCTCCGCCGGAAAAACCTTCGTTGACTGCTCGGTACAGCAGGGTCTCGTCCATCTGCATCAACGTCATTTTTTCCTTGACCAGTTGCAGAAATTCCATCGCGTCGAGTTCCGGCTCGCCACGATGCCGGCGCTGCGCGTTCAACGCCGCCTTCAGCAGATAAACGTTGCTCACACCGGGTATCTCAACGGGATACTGAAACGCGAGAAACAGGCCTGCGTGCGCGCGCTCTTCGGGCGCGAGCACCAGCAGATCGCGGCCGAGATACGAGACCGTGCCGCCGGTGACGACAACGTCCTCACGCCCAGCCAGTACGTGGGCAAGCGTGCTCTTGCCCGAACCATTCGGGCCCATGATCGCGTGCACCTCGCCGGCCTTCACGCTCAGATCGATGCCGCGCAGAATTTTCTTGCCGTCGACTTCGACTTGCAGATTGCTGATTTCAAGCATGGTTCGAATCCCTCGCGAATCGCCGTGGGCCAGGTGCTAACGGTTAGCCCACACTGCCTTCCAGGCTGACGCCGAGCAGCTTCTGCGCCTCGACGGCGAACTCCATCGGCAGCTCCTTGAAGACTTCCTTGCAGAAACCGTTCACAATCATCGACACCGCATCCTCCGCAGACAGCCCGCGCTGCCGGCAATAGAACAACTGGTCTTCGCCGATGCGTGATGTCGACGCTTCGTGCTCGACCTTCGCGGTCGGGTTCTTGACCTCGATATAGGGGAACGTGTGTGCGCTGCAACGGTCGCCGAGCAACAGCGAATCGCACTGTGTGTAATTGCGCGCACCCTCGGCCGCACGGCCGACCTTCACGAGGCCGCGATACGCATTCTTTCCGCAACCCGCTGAAATGCCTTTCGACAGAATCGTGCTACGCGTATTGCGGCCGAGGTGAACCATCTTCGTCCCGGTATCGGCCTGTTGATAGTGGTTGGTCAGCGCCACCGAATAGAATTCACCGACCGAGTTATCGCCCTGCAGGATCACGCTCGGGTACTTCCACGTGATCGCCGAACCGGTTTCCACCTGAGTCCACGAAATCTTCGAATTCGCCTCGCGGCAATCGCCACGCTTGGTCACGAAGTTGTAGATGCCGCCCTTGCCTGACGCATCGCCCGGATACCAGTTCTGCACCGTCGAATAGCGGATCTGGGCCCCTTCCAGTGCAATCAGCTCGACCACCGCGGCATGCAGTTGATTTTCGTCGCGCATCGGTGCGGTGCAGCCTTCCAGATAGCTCACATACGCGCCTCTGTCCGCGACGATCAGCGTACGCTCGAACTGCCCGGTGTTCTGCGCGTTGATGCGGAAGTACGTCGATAGCTCCATCGGGCATCGCACGCCCGGCGGGATATAGCAGAACGAGCCGTCGCTGAACACGGCGGAATTCAGCGCGGCGAAGAAATTGTCGGTGTGCGGCACCACGGAGCCCAGATACTTCTGCACCAGTTCGGCATGATGCTGCACGGCGTCCGAGAACGAACAGAACACAATGCCGAGTTCCGCGAGCTTTTCGCGGAACGTCGTGGCTACCGAGACGCTGTCGAACACCGCATCCACCGCGACGCCTGCCAGGAGTTCGCGTTCTTCCAGCGGTACACCCAGCTTTTCATAAGTACGCAACAGTTCCGGATCGACTTCATCGAGACTCTTCGGACGATTTTTCTGTGCCGTCGGCGCGGAATAATAGACGATGCCCTGGTAGTCGATCGGCGGATGCCGGATTGTCGCCCAACGTGGCTCGGTCATCGTGAGCCAGTGCCGATAGGCCACGAGACGCCATTCGAGCATGAATGCCGGCTCGTCTTTCTTTGCGGAAATGAGCCGGATCACGTCCTCGCTTAACCCGCTCGGCAACGCGTCGGCCGCCAGGTCGGTCACGAAACCATGCGGGTACTCGCGACTGATCAGTTCGTCGAAACCGGTTGTAGATGCGCTCATGCATGGCCTCCGTCGGTCGTTTTGCGCGACAGTTGCGTCGCACCCGCGCGGCGGCTGGGAATGCTGCGCGCCCGGATCGCGCTGATATCAACCGCGCGCAAGGTCGGACCTGCCATGTCCGCCAGCGTGACCTGCTGTAACGCCTCGCAGATCACGCGATTGACCTTCTGCCAGTTGGCCCGCACCGCGCACGCCGCCTCCTGGACGCACAAGCCAGGCAACGTGCTGCATTCGGTCACCCCGATCGGCCCGTCGACCGCGGCGATCACCTCCGCCAGCGTGATCCGCTCGGGCGGCCGCGGCAGCAGGTAACCACCTTTCGTGCCGCGCAGCGACTCCACCATATCGCCCCGCGTCAGGATTTTCAGCACCTTTGACACCGTAGGTATCGCGACTCCGGTCGCCGCCGCAATGCTGCTTGCGCTGTGGACTGCATCCGGATCGCGCGCCATCGCGGTCATGATCACTGTGCCGTAGTCGGCAAGTTTGCTCATGCGCAACATCCGAATATCTCCCGTTTTAATCAGGACCTGTTTAGTACTGATTAGACCGAAATGGAATCGGCTCGGTTGCAGTGAAACCATCCTGCGTGGGGCCTGGCCGCGTCGCCAACCGCTTCCCGTGTCCCGGGAAACATTTCGATACACGACACGTACCTTGATTTCATTCTAGACCTGTCTGCAACACATTGTCAGGGCTATAAAAATATCAAAAGCCCAAACGAGCCTGGCAAACCGGGGGCGTCCATGGCAGAGCCCTCATACAGACATCCGACAAGCTCACCCGCAACGCTCACACGATCAGACTCCGCAACCTGCGGGAGCGGCTTGCGCAGCCGAAAACCCATCTGTCTGAACGGTCTCTGGCACTGCCGAACGCCCAGCTTGATCCCGTAGCGCTTGCGCAAATGTTCGGACAGGACTGGTCCATCCCACAGGCCCGCTTCAAATTCGAAGTCGCGCGGTGTCCTGCGCAGATCCGCCTCAATGCGATGCCATTGCGATTCGTCCAACGCACGCGGACGTCCGGGCCGTTCGCCTTCTGGCAATCCGTCGAAACCGCCCTGCTCGAAGCGTCGGACCCATCGCTGAACTCTCGTGGCGGCCTGACCCAACAAGTGGCCCACTTCGGTGCACGTGTACCCGTTGCTGACCAGCGGCGTGTTTAGAAGGTAGCCAGATCAATGGTGACGATCCCGTGGTTTTAGTGGACGACAGAGCGCCGCGCGGAGGTCGTGGTGGCGGTGCCCGAACCTGTCTTGTCAGGTTGCTACTAAAGGTATTGGCCTATTGGGCGCCGCAA